>SLNF01000068.1 GCA_007133145.1 Nitriliruptorales bacterium | reverse complement strand
GCCTCGTGGTAGCGGTCGGCGACGGCCTCGGCGAGCGCGTCGACGGGCCCGAAGCGGCCGGCGTTGGCGATCGCGAGGTCGCCCTCGGCGAGGACCTCCTCGACGATGCCGTCGACCCGCTGCTCGAGCACCCCGGCCAGCAGCGACCAGGAGAAGCGCGTGACGCGGGTCGTCCCGCCGGCGGCGAAGCGCCGCAGGGCGAGGTCGGGCTTGGGCCAGGTCACCCCCGCGAAGGCGATCTCCGCCCAGCGGTGCCCCGTCGTCTCGGCGAGGAAGCGCGCGGCCTTCGCGAGCTCGCCGTTGGCGTCGGGGTCGGAGCTGCCCGGGCCGGTGACGAGCAGGGCCTCGTCGTCCCCGACCTCCTCGGGCCAGCCCTGGGCCGCGCGCGCGGCGCGCACCCCCGACCGGGCGTGGGCGAGGAGCGCCGGATGGGCCCCGAGCACCGTGCCGTGACGGCGTGGGAGGTCGGGCAGCGCCTCGCCGATGCGCGCGAGCTCCTCGGGCACGTCGGTCTTGGCGTGTCCGGCGGCGAAGGCGAGCAGGGGCAGCGTGACGAGCGCGTCGGCACCCTCCTCGACGAGCCCCGTCGCGGCGTCGAGTGGCGCGGGCTCGACGAGGTCCCACTCCACCCATCCCATTGCGACGGGGACGCCGAGCCGCTGTCGCAGGAGGCTGCAGAGGGCGTCGGCCTCGCCGACGACGTCGAGGTTGCGGGTGCCGTGGGCGATCATGAGCAAGGCGGTGGTCTCCATGGGCCGCATGCTGCCACAGCCGGGATGCGGTCACCGCGCCGCGCGAGGAGCGGGGTTTGCCGGAGCCCGCGCGGTGCTCCTAGGTTGCCCCCCGCGCGGGGCGTGTCGCCTGCGCGCCACGCCGTGGTCGCACGGCGGCGCCGCGGGGGCACGACAAGGACGGCAGGGAGGCGATGAGCGCCGAGGGCGAGGGACGCAGGCCGGCCCGCGGGCTCTCGCGCGCCGAGCGCTGGCAGCGCATCGCCGCGCTGCTCGTCCTGCTGTCGGTCTTCCTGCTCGCCGTCGACCTCCTCGGCGACGGCATCGCCGCGCTCGGCGAGGACTTCACCGACGCGCTCTTCCGGGGGCTCGACAACCCCGTCGTCGGCCTCTGCGTCGGCATCCTCGCGACGGTCCTCGCGCAGTCCTCCTCGGTGACCACCGCGACGGTCGTGGGCCTCGTCGGTGCCGGGCTCGTCCCGCTGCCGGCCGCCGTGCCGGTGATCATGGGGGCCAATGTCGGCACGACGATCACGAACACCCTCGCCTCGCTGGGCAGCATCCGCCGGCCCGAGGAGTTCCGCCGGGCGTTCGCCGGGGCGACGGTGCACGACGTCTTCAACCTGCTCGCCGTGGCGGTGCTCCTGCCGATCGAACTCCTCACCGGCGTCCTGACCCGCACCGCGGTGTGGCTGTCGGGGCCGCTGTCCGACGCCGCGACCGGCGAGGTTCGCAGCCCCGTGAAGACCCTCGTCGACGCGGCCAGCGGCGCGGTCGTCTCCGCGGTCGAAGCCGTCGCCGGAGACGGGATCGCCTCCGGCGTCGTCCTCATCCTGCTCGGCCTCGGCGCGATCTTCGCGACGCTCTTCGCGATCACCCGCACGATGCGCGCCGTGATGGCCGGGCCGGCCGAGCGCGTCCTCAACGACGTCCTCGGCCGCGTCGGCGTCATCGGCATCCTCGCCGGGATCCTGCTCACCGTCGCCGTGCAGTCCTCGAGCATCACGACGTCGCTGCTCATCCCGATGCTCGCCGCCGGGGTGCTGACGCTGCGCAGCGCCTATCCCGTCACCCTCGGGGCGAACCTCGGCACGACGATCACCGGCCTGCTCGCCGCGCTCGCCGTCGACCTCGTCGCGGGGCTGCAGATCGCCCTCGTCCACCTGCTCTTCAACATCGCGGGTATCGTGGCGCTCTACGCCCTGCCCGTGACGCGCGACCTCCCGGTGAGGCTGGCCCTGCGCATCGCCGACATCGCCGTACGACGGCGCATCCAGGTGATCGTCTACGTCATCGTCCTCTTCTACGTCGCGCCGCTGTTGGGCATCATCCTGTTGAGGTGAGGAGGTCACGTGCTCAAGCTCTTCCGTGGTGGTGACGGCTCCAGCGGCCTGCTCGCCGTCGAGGAGCGCTTCGTCGCGATGCTCCACGACGCGCGGCACGTCTTCGACCTCGCCATCGGCGCCCGCGTCGGCGGCACCGACCCGGACCTCGTCGCCGAGGACCTCCAGCACACCGAGGACCGTACCGACGAGGCCGAGCGCGACATCCGCCGCCGCGTCCTCATCCACGCCAGCGTCCACGGCCGTGCGGCCGACCTGCCGTCGTGCCTGCGCTACATGAGCGTGGCCAAGGACGCCGAGCGCATCGGCGACCTCTCCAAGCAGCTCTTCAGCATCGCCACCTCGGTCGGGCCGGTGGCCCCCGGGCCGGTGCGTGAGGACCTCGCCGAGATCAGCCGGGGGCTCTCCCCGCTCATCACCGAGGTCGCCGAGGCCTTCCGCGCCGACGACGTCGACCGCGCGCACGCCGTGCTCACCGAGGCGCAGCAGCTCAAGGGGCGCTGCGGGGTGCGCATCGACGCGCTCCTACGTGAGGAGGAGGACGTCCCCTCCCCGGCGGCCACGGTGTTGACCTACCGCCAGATCTCGCGCGTCGCGGCCAACGTCATCAACATCGGCTCGTCGGTCGTCATGCCGCTCGACGAGATGAACTACCCCGTCGCGGAGTGATCGCCGGCGCCCTCGGCGAGCAGCGCGAGGCGCAGCAGGGCGGCGGCACGCTCCCGCTCGGTGTCGGTGAAGCGGTAGTCGCGCCGGACGACGAGGACGCGGGCGTCGACGTCGAGGACGAGGGTCTTGCTCGAGGGCCGCGGCGCCTCGACCCGCGCGACGAGCTCGGCGGAGGAGGCGCGGAGCATGCCCCCGATGAGCGTGGGCAGTCCCCGCTCGACGGGGGCCTGGCCGTCGAGCAGCGCCTCGAGGCCGACCGCCAGCCGGGTGACCGCGTCGCCCGGGTGGCCGCGGGACGGCCCGGCGTGGACGAGCGTGACCCCGGGCAGCGCCTCGAGCGTGCGCAGCAGGGCCGCGCCGCGCTCGCCGTCGATGACGACGAGGAGGTCGTCGAGCACGCGCCCGTCCTCGGTCTCGACGACGTCGACCGACTGGATGTCGCCCCCGGCCTCCCCGATCGTGCCCGCGAGCTGGGCCAGGGAGCCGGGGGTGTCGTCGAGCTCGCACCGCAGCATGATCTCCATCGGTCCAGAGCCTACGCTGCCCCGATGACGACGACGTTTCGCTCCCGCGATCCCTCCGCCACCTCGCCCTGGCCGCTGCTCGCGGTCATCGGCGCCGCCGACGCGCCGGGCACGCTCGCCGAGGCCGCGGAGGCCGTCGGGCGAGCGGCAGCCGCGCACGGCCACGGTGTCGTCTGCGGCGGGCACGGGGGCGTGATGGCCGCCGCCTGCCGCGG
>SLNF01000294.1 GCA_007133145.1 Nitriliruptorales bacterium | reverse complement strand
GCCTCGTAGCCGCCTGGGCCGCCGCCGATGATGACGATGCGCATACGGCTTCCGTCCCTCAGCGAGGCTCGCTGCGCGGCATCAGCGCAGGTAGACCGAGCCTAGGGCACACGCCGGGACCCCGCTTCCCACGGCACAGGGCCGTCCCGACGCGGAGCTCTTCGCGGCCGCTCCGGCCGCTTGGCGGCGGGCTCCTCCGAAGCGCCCGCCTCGCGACCCGCCACAGGCCGCCGCACTCCACTTCACCCTTGGCGGCGGCGCTCGACCGAGGCCACACGCCTGGGGAGCTTCAGGCTCGGCTACTGGATGATCGCCTGCACCTCATCGATCGGCAGATCGAAGGACCGGGTGATCGGCAGCGCCGGAAGGTCGCCGGAGAGACCGTCAAAGGCGGGATCGCTGCTCGACGACCTCCACGTGCCCCGCCAGGTCTGGGAGACGACCACGGTGACGCTGTCGCCGGAGGGCCGCTCCCCGTAGGTGTGCGTGATGGCCCCGTCGGGCCAGGGCCCGCCCGGCTCACCGTAGGACGCACTCGTACCGTCGCCCCAATCGACCTCGAAGTCGCCGGCGATGTCGAGTCGCACCCGCGCCACCCCGAGATCGAGCGTGGGGTTCGCGCTGGCGGCGCTGTCGGGACCGGTCTCGAGGAAGGCCGGGAGGCCGGTGATGGCGAAGCCGGGCTCGATCCACGGGTCGAGTTCGGGCACGCGGGTTTCGTCATAGGCCTCGAGGACCCGCGCTGCGACGATCTGCGCTGCGCTCATCCCCGGCACGGCGCTCGCGCCCGCGCACCGCCGCCACCGCGTGATCATGTCGAGGGTGAGCCTCTCTGCACGCTGGGCCTCGCGGGAGTTCGCGATGTTCGAGCCCGGCTCGCCCACCTCGGTGCGGTAGTCCATGCAGGGACCGTCCTCATCACTGGCGATCACCGGCCACACGATCACGTCAGACCAGTCCGGCCCTGAGCCGCTGCCGGTGCTGACGGAACCGCCAGACGCATTGGAGCTGGTGGAGCTACTTGAACCTCCTGTTCTCTGACGAATACGTCCGGAGATTGACTCTGACTCATGCTCCGGGTCGATTTCAAATACGTTCTTGGGTGCAAATGGTGGGAGCGTTGAGCCGCGTGCCTCCGCCTGAGGTAGAAGCACAAGAAGGGCAACCAACGGAGAAAGAAGGACACTCCATGCAGTTCGGCTCACCCTCATCATCCGCCGTTGCAAAGCGAGGGGATCTCAGTTTCCCCGCGGGGAAGCGAGCCCATTGACTGAATCAACCACGGGGTTGGATTTGCCGCCTCGTTGCTAGCGTCCTCTACCACCATATGCAGCAAGAGCGAGGCGAGTTCTTCTTCCGTTACGTTCGATGGACTGCGGTCCCATTCGTAGCGCAAGACAACGCACGGCCCATCGAGTTCAAGTAGCTCCTCCAGATCCCACTTACGATCTAGCGGCTCGCTTGCAAGGAAACTCAGGTCTGGATCTGCCGCTATGGTCTGCGACCACACCTCACGATGATCTTGGAGCACGCCCTCCGCGTAGATCGACGCGTACAACTCGTCGGCCTCGGGCGTGTACATCCCCGAGGCGGCGATCTCCCTCAGCGCGTCCCCCTCGATGGACGCGAACACGTCGAGGACGCGCTGGACGTAGTCCTCGTCGATCTCGTCGGGGATCGCGAACGGGTCGTCGGGCTCCTCCGACTCGCGCTCGTCCGCGGCCGGCTCCGATGGGGCCTCCTCGGTGGCCTCGGGAGCAGGCTCCGGCGTCGGCTCGGCCGTTGGCACCGTCGCCGCGGCGACCTCATCGGCGTCCTCGCCCGAGGTGCACGCGCCAGCCACCAAGAGCAAGACGACCACCACCGCCCATCTTCGTGCGTCCCCCGACATCCCCCGACCTCCGTCACGCCCCCCTTCTTGACTGAAGTCAACGTGACGTCGCCCTCACAGGCAAGCCCGGTTTCCCCAGGTCGGGACCTCTAGCCTCCGCGCCATGTCGGACACCCTCCTCAGTGCCATGCGCGGAATCGTCGGCGCCAGCCACGCCTTTACCGACTCCGACCTCGTCGCCGGCTACGCGACCGACTGGACGCGGAAACACTCGGGCGTGCCCCGCCTCGTCGTGCGCCCCGCGGACACCGCGGAGGTCGCCGCCGTCGTCACCGCGTGCGCCGATGCCGGCGCTGCGATCGTGCCGCAGGGCGGCAACACCGGGCTCGTCGGCGGCTCGGTGCCGCGCAGCGGCGAGGTCGTCGTCAGCCTCACCCGCCTCGACGACCTCGGGCCCGTCGATGCGACCGCACGCTCGGTCGTCGTCGGCGCTGGCGCGACCCTCGCGTCCGTGCACAACCACGCCGCGGCCGAGGGTCTCGCCTTCGGCATCGACTTCGCCGCGCGGGACCAGGCCACGATCGGCGGGATGGTCGCCACGAACGCCGGCGGCATGCACGTCCTGCGCTACGGGATGATGCGCGCGCAGGTCGAGGGCCTCGAGGCGGTCCTCGCCGACGGCAGTGTCGCCCGACGGCTCGGCGGCCTGCCCAAGGACAACGTCGGCTACGACCTGCCGGGGCTGCTCACCGGCAGCGAAGGCACGCTGGCGATCCTCACCCGGGTCAGGCTCCGGCTCGTCCCCGCCCGCTCCGAGCGCGTCACCGCGCTGCTCCCCCTCGACGGCATCGACGACGCGGTGGCCCTCACCGCCCGGTTGCGCGGCACGCTGCCCGAGCTGGAGGCCGCCGAGCTCATCCTCGAGACGAGCCTGCGGCTGTCCATCGAGCATGGCGGCTTGAGGACGCCGTTCGCCGTTCTGCCTCCCGCCGCCCTTCTCGTCGAGTGCGCCGCCGACGACGACCCCACCGAGCGCCTCGCCGAGGCCGTGGAGGACGCCGGGGTGCGGGGCGGCGTCGTCGGCGTCGACCGGCGTGAGCGCGAGGGCCTCTGGGCCTACCGGGAGGCCCTGCTCGACGCGATCGCCGCCGAGGGGGAACCACTCAAGCTCGACGTCACCCTGCCAGGAACCGGGATGGCCGGTTTCGTCGACGACCTCGAGGTGCTGCTCGCCGAGTTGGACCCGCGTTGCCGCTGCTACGTCTTCGGCCATGTCGGTGACGGCAACCTCCACGTCAACGTGCTCGGCCTCGCCGAGAGCGCCGCCGCCGACGCCGAGGAGCGGATCCTCGAGGGTGTCCTCGCCCGCGGCGGCAGCGTCTCCGCTGAGCACGGGATCGGCGTCGCGAAGACGCGGTGGGTGCCGCGCTCGCGCGACGCCGCCGACCTCGCCGCGATGCGGGCGATCAAGCGTGCGCTCGACCCCGCAGGGCTGCTCAACCCCGGGGTGCTCCTGCCCCGGGCGTAGCTGGCCGCGGTCGCGCAAGGGGAAGGGCCCTCACGGTCGCTGAACGGCCGGGCCGCCAAGGTCGCTGGAGGACCGGGCCAGCACGGTCGGCGACACGGACGGCCCTCAGAAGACGTCGGCGGGGGTGTAGCGGCCGAACACCTCGCGCAG
>SLNF01000112.1 GCA_007133145.1 Nitriliruptorales bacterium | reverse complement strand
TCGATGCGGCGCTGCGCGTGCCCGGCCATGCCCGGGTGCTCGCCGCTGGCGACGTCGCCGCCGCGGTCGACGCCCGCGGCAGGATCCGGGCGATGAGCGCGCAGGTCGCGGTGCTCGCCGGAGCGGCCGCGGGGGTCAACGCCGCCCGCATCGCCCGCGGGCTCGTGCCGCGAGCGGTGCCACTGCGCGAGCTCGGGCGCGTCGTCGACCTCGGTGGGGGCCGCGGCGTGGCCCAGGTGGGCCCGCTGGCCTTGGCCACCCCGCCGCTCGACCGGCTCGCACCGCTGCTGCACGAGGCCATCGACCTCCGGCACCTCTGGCGCAGCGGCGGCCTCGGGGCGCTGCGCCGATACCGCCGCGGCGCCGCCAACAGCCCGTCGCCGGCGGGTCCGCTCGCGAGCGGCGAACCGCGGGGCGCAACCTATCCTGGCCGACGGCCCAGCGCTCGACAGGAGGCGTGCTCGTGATCGCTCTGACCCGTGGCATCGGTGTGGCACTCGTCGTCATCGGCATCGGCGCCTGGCTGCTTGCCGGCGGACCCGGCACGAGCCCGACCGCCCTGCTGCCGGCGATACTCGGCGTGGTCTTCCTCGTGCTCGGGTTGCTCGCCGGCAGGGAGTCGCTGCGCCGGCACACGATCCACGCAGCGCTCGTCCTCGCGCTGCTCGGGGCCATCGGCACCGTCGACCGGGCCCTACCGCTGCTGACCGGCGGAGAGGTCGACCTGCCCGCGGCGGCATGGGCCTCGCTCGCCACCGCCGTGCTCTGCCTCGTCTACCTCGTCGTCGGGGTGCGTTCGTTCATCGCCGCGCGGCGAGCGCGCGCCCAGACCTCGTCCTGATCGTGGGCGCGTGCCCTTCAGACAGCACAGAAACGTGCGAAACGGGCAGGTGACATCTACCAGGCGAAGACGGCGTGTAGGGGCCGGCTACCGACGGTAGTTACTCTTCGTCGATCGCTGTTGACCCCTTGTCAACCTCGCTTCCCATGGGAACACTCGGGGTCCTGACGCAGGTTGCCCGCCCACCAGGCGTGGCTACTCGGGAGAGGGGGCGCTCATGCCGATCCAGTCTCCCACCCAGGGGATGACCGACGACCTCCGCACGATCGAGGACCGCGAGGAGACCCTCGTCATCGACCTCGCGCGCGAGGCCGCAGAGGGCGAGGTGAGCCCGCCGCCGGAGGTGTGGCTCGGCTGAGCCAGCCCGTTCGGGGGCACCCCGGACGGCGCCCGCTCAGCGACGCCGCACGATCTCGTGTCCCGCGGCGTCGAGGATCGCCGCGGCGAGGACGTCGTGGCCGCGCGGGGTCGGGTGGATGTCGGGCTCGGCCGCCCCGAGCAGCGTGAGGCTACCGGCGCGACCGGCGAAGTCCGCGGAGGGGTCAGCGACGCGCGCGCCATGCCCGGAGGCGACCGCCCGCGTGGTGGCGGTCAGCGCTGCGGCGGCCGCGTCGGTGCGACGCTCGGCCTCCCCGCCACCTCCGACGCTGAAGGGGTTGTACGGGGCGAGGACGACGACGTCGGGTGCCCCGCCGGAGCGCAGCGTGCCGAGGATCGTCGCAAGCTCCTCACCGAGGCGCGCGCGGGCGGTCACGATTGCTTCGTCACAAGCCGATGAGGCGAGGTCGACGGCGCACGGCCCGCCCTCGAGCAGGTCGAGCAGTTCGTTGCCGCCGACGCTGACGACGACGAGACCGACCTCGTCGGCGGCGAGGATCCCCTCGGCAGCCTCGAGCTGCCCGCCTGTGACGACGTCGGCGGCGGTGGCTCCCGGCTCCGCGAGGTTGCGGTAGCCGCGGGCTACCCCATCGAGCCGCTCGAGGGCCCCGTGCACGCGGCTCGACGCCGCGTCGCGGTGATCGGCGCTCCCGGTGCCCGCGGCGATGGAGTCGCCGAGGACGAGCACGAGCTCCGGACCCGGCTCGTCGCGGACGGCGAGGCGTCCGGGGCCGACGCGCTCTGGCGGCGCGGGCCGGCCCACCGCCCCGAAGGCCTGGCGCAGCAGCGTCGCGGCACGCTCGGGGTCCTCCGCACGTCCGGTGATGACGAGGAGACGCTGATCGGCCCTGACGTCCTCGACGGTCACACCCTCGGCGGTGAGGCGCTCGCCGACCTCGCCGCTGCCGGCGAGCAGGTCGGCGAGCGCGTCGTCGGCGACCCCGGGCAAGGTGAGACCCGAGAGCTCGCTGCTCGTGACCTCGAGGCGAAGGACGCCGTCGGCGGCGCGGGCCTCGATGCTGGCGGCGAGCCGGAGCGCAGCCCGGGCGGCGTCGCCCTCGACGTGCAGGAGCGCGGCCGCGTCGTCGCCCTCGACGCGCACGCTCGCGGTCTCGAGGGCGGCGGGGGTCTCGGCGAGCCCAGCGCGCAGCAGCCGCGCGAGCTCGGCTTCGGTGAGCTCGAGGCGGAACGCCTCGTCCTCGCCGAGTTCTCCGGCGAGGCTCTCCGCCCGTGCCTGCCCGAGCAGTGTGTCGACGGTGGTCGGGTTCGTCGCCGGGCGCAGCAGCCACCACGCCCCCCCGAGTCCCCCGGCGAGCAGTGCGAGGAGCACGACCGCGGCGATGCCGCGGCGGCGCCCGCCGGTGTGCGCGTCGGTCATGGGCCAAGGATGCCGCGTCGGCGGACCTCCGGTGGGGCGGGGCGTTTGGCCGTGCCTGCCCGAGGGGGAGGGTCGCAGCGACCCGTTGCGACGATACCCGAGGAGTCACCGTGAAGGTCGCCTACGTCTTCTCCACCTCCGGTCACACTGCGAGCTACAAGCTCGGTCAGATGATCCTGCCCCAGCTCGAGGCCGGGGCGCACGGCGCCGAGGTCGTCGGGATGATGTTCTTCGACGACAACACCTACGTCCTGCGCTCAGGCGACCCGATGGGCGAGCGCCTCGCCAAGGTCGCCGCGGAGCAGGGCATCCTTCTCATGATGTGCGACTCCTGCGCCCTCGAGCGCGGGCTGGCCACCGGCGAGCCGCACCCCGGCACCGCGGAGGTCGTCGGCGCCGTCGACGGGGTGCAGGCCGGGTGCTTCCCCGACCTCTACGCCGCGCTCGCCGGCAATCCGCCCGACCACATCATCACCCTCTAGCACCGCGCGTCTGCCACCGACTCGTGGCGGGGGGTCGGTGCCGCGGCGGCGGGCCGTTGCACCTGTCGCGCCCTGGTCACCGGTGCGTTGAGGATGGCTTCGGGACCTCGCGTCTTGCTGCGCGCGAGCCGGCCCGCGACGGGGGGCAGGGTCCACGATCTGACGCCGAGAGGCACCGAGCGGTCGGTCCCGTGTCGACGGGCACTCGCGATGCTGTTCCCGGGCCTGGCGCTGGCCGCCGCGACCGTCCGCGGGCGGGTTGCGTGCTGGCAGGGGTGTGCGCCCCGGGGGTGGCCGGGGCGCGGCGGAGAGGCGATGGGGTGGCTCTACAGGTCGAGGGTGGGCTGCTCGGGTCCGGGCGGTGGCGGGTCGTCGGGTGGCTCCGGCGGCGGCCGTTCGTCGTCGGGGGGCCGGCCGGGCGGGTCGCTGCCGGATGCTCGCCGGGGCG
>SLNF01000328.1 GCA_007133145.1 Nitriliruptorales bacterium | reverse complement strand
GCCATCCGCAACTACGACCCGTGCATCTCCTGCGCGACGCACTTCCTCGACCTCACCGTCGAGCGGGAGTGAGCGTGCGCGTCGTCGGTGTCGGCAACACCTTGCGCGGCGACGACGGCGCAGGGGTCGTCACCGCACGGCGTCTCGCCGCGCTGCGGCCCGACCTCGACGTCGAGACCTGCGCGGGTGAGGTGGGCAGCCTCCTCGACCTCCTCGAGGGCGACGAGCCCCTCGTCGTCCTCGACGCCCTGCGCAGCGGCGAGCCTGCGGGTCGCGTGCGGCGTTTCCCCGGCGGGGTCCTGCCGCCCCGGCGGGAGGCCGGCGGCACCCACGACGCCGGACTCGGTGAGGCGCTCGAGCTCGCGGCTGGCCTCGGACGCCGGCCGGCTGACCTCACGGTCATCGGCATCGAGGGGGCGTGCTACGACCTCGGGGTCGAGGCGCTGAGCCCGGAGGTCGCCCGCGCCTGCGAGCGGCTCGCTCGTGACCTCGCCGGCGAGCTCGCCGGTCCAGGTGACGCCGCCGGCCTCAGCGCGACGCCGCGCTGAGCGTCACGGCGAGCACGGTGCGGACCGCGGCGGCCTGCAGGTCGAGCGAGAACGACGGGTCGGCGCCGTCGGGGGTCTGCGCCGGCAGGCACGGCAGGTGGACGAAGCCGGCCCGCAGCCCGGGGCGCACCGTCGCGGCGAGGTGGCACAGCCGGTAGAAGACGTGGTTGCAGAGGTGGGCGCCGGCGCTGCGAGAGCGCCGGGCGGGGATCCCCTCCGCGGCGAGCGCGGCCTCGAGACCGCGAGCGGGCAGCCCTGTGCGGTAGGCCAGCGGCGCGCCCTCGACGATGGGCTCGTCGACCGGGCGGACGCCGGCCTCATCGGGGTCGTCGGGCCCGTCGAGGTTGACAGCGATCTCCTCGATCGTCACCGCGCTCGCGCCGGCGGCCTGCCCGAGGGCGACGACGACGTCGGGGTCAGCCTCCTCGACGGCATCGGCGAGCGCGGCCCAGGCGTCGGCGAAGCGCACCGGGAGCATGACGGTCGTGACGTCCGCGGCGCCGACGCGCGGCGGCAGGACGCCGAGGACCTCGCCGGAGGGGTTGAGGCGCCGGCCACCGAAGGGCTCGAAGCCGGAGACGAGTGCGCGCATCGGCGGTGAGCCTAGCGACGTCGCATCACCGGCGTCGCGCTAGCCTCGGCGTCGATGCCGCCCCCTGCCGCCACCCCCCGCTACCGCGGCCCCGCGCCCGGATGAACGTCGAGGCCAGCGAGATCGTCCGCGCCGAGGCCGGTGCGGTCTTCACCCTCGCGACCGACCCGGCGCGCATGGCCCAGTGGCAGGCCGGCGTCGCCGACGTCGTCGTCGACGACGACGCCCCGCAGGCCGGGGTGGGAAGCCGGCTGTCGGGCACCCGGGCCTACGGCGGCCTGCGGCTGCCGTTCACCTTCGAGGTCACCGAGTGGCAGCCGCCGCGGCGCTACGCGTTCACCAGCGTCGAGGGGCCGGTGCGCATGCGCGGCGAGCAGCGCGTCGAGCCGCGGCCGGAGGGCTGCGAGGTGACGCTGGCGCTCGAGGTGCGGCTGCCCGGGGCCGGCCTGCTCGGTGCCGCCAACCCGCTGCGCGCCCGGGTGCGCGCCGCGCTGTCCGAGGACCTCGCGGCCCTGCGCCGCCTCGCGGAGGACGGCAGCTGAGCCCTGCCCCGGGCCACGACGGGCCCTAGGGTTGACGGCGGGGAGGTGCAGACGCCGTGGACGTCGCTGCCGGACTCATCGCCGGGACAGGGTGGGCCTCCGGGCTCAACCTCTACCTCGTCACCGTCGCCCTCGGCATCGCCGCGCGCGCCGGCGTCGAGAGCGTCCCCACGGTGCTCGGCCACCCCGCGGTCCTCGCCGTGGCCGTCCTGCTCCTGCTCGTCGAGTTCGTCGCCGACAAGGTCGCCTGGCTCGACTCGGCCTGGGACGCCGTGCACACCGTCATCCGTCCCGCCGGGGGGGCACTCCTCGGCTCGCTGCTCAGCGACGGCGACCTCCGCGCCGCGCTGGCCGCGGGAGCGCTCGCGCTGCTCGCCCACGCGGGCAAGGCGGGGCTGCGCGCCCTCGCCAACCTCTCCCCCGAGCCGTTCAGCAACGTCGCGCTCAGCGTCGCCGAGGACGGCCTCGCCGGAGTGACCGTCCTCCTCGCGCTCTTCGCCCCGGTCCTCGCGCTCGCGTTCGTGGCCGTCCTGCTCGTCGGCAGCGTCGTCGTCGTCACGCGAGTCGCGCGGCGACGGCGACGCGGGACCCGCGACGCCGCGCGCCGGGCCCGGTAACCTGCGGTCATGCCGACCCTCCACGTCTTGCGCCACGCCAAGAGCGACCGCAGCGCCCCGGTGCCCGACCACGACCGGCCGCTCGCGCCGCGCGGTCTCGACGCGGCGCCACGCATCGGTGACGCGCTCGAGGCCGCCGGCGGCACCGCGCTCGCGCTGTCGTCGACGGCGAAGCGGGCCGCGCACACGACCGACCTCGTCGTCGCCCGGCTGTCCCGACCACCGGAGGTGCGCTACGAGGCCGCGCTCTACCACGCCGGCCCCGCCGGGCTCCTCGAGCACTTGCAGGGCCTCGACGAGGCCACGTCGCCGGTCCTCCTCGTCGGGCACAACCCGGCGGTGGCCTCACTCGTCCTCGCCCTCGCCGGCGAGGAGGTCGCCGGGCGGCTCGGCAAGTTCCCCACCGCGGCGCTCGCGACGCTCGAGGTCGGCGGCCCCTGGGCTGCGCTGGGCCCGGGCGGCGCCCGCCTCACTGGCTACGTGACGCCTCGCGACCTCGACTAGCGGTCGCGCACGAGCGGCACGAAGCGCACCGGCACGAGCATGCGCCGGTCGACGAGCCGCCCCCCGCGGGCACGCCAGACCTCGACGACCTGCCCGCCGCGCCCGCCGACGGGCACGACGAGGCGCCCGCCCTCGACGAGCGAGTCGACCCAGGCGTCGGGGATGGCGCTCGTCGCCGCCGAGACCACGATCGCATCGTAGGGCCCGGCGTCGGGCACGCCCTCGTAGCCGTCGCCGACCTCGACCCGCGCCTCGCACCCGGCCGCGGAGAGGTTCGCCCGGGCGGCCTCGGCGAGACGGCGGTGGCGCTCGACGCTCACGACCTCGCCGGCGAGCTGACACAGCAAGGCGGTCTGGTAGCCGTAACCGGTGCCGATCTCGAGCACGCGGTCCTCGGGGCCGATCTCCGCAGCCTCGACCATCTGCGCGATGAGCGAGGGCTGGGAGGTCGTCTGCCCATCGCCGATGGGCAGCGGCTCGTCGCGTCCTGCCTCGTCGGCGAGGTGGCGGGGGACGAAGTCGCGCCGGTCGACGACCCGCATCGCCGCGAGGACACGCTCGTCGCGTACCCCCCGGGCGGCAGCGATCTCGGCGAGCGAGCGCTTGCGCACGGACCTCACCTCCCTAGGGGCGTTGTGCCCGTCGGGCCCCGTCGGGACACACCCACGGCGCCGCGGACGGAGGCGAGGGGCCGTGACGAGGTCGTCACGGCCCCTCGCGGGGCG
>SLNF01000121.1 GCA_007133145.1 Nitriliruptorales bacterium | reverse complement strand
GCGCGACGCCGAGCGCGACGCCCGCCTCGCCGCGGAGCGCGCGAGGCCGCTCATCGAGGCGCTCGAGGCCGACGACGAGGTCCTCGCGGGGCTCGCCGCCGCCCTCGCCGACGTCTACGCCGTGGGCGACCACGACACGGCCTGCCACCTCGCCGAGGCCGAGCCTGGCTGCGCCTTCGTCACCCCCCGGGGCGAGCTCGCCGGCGCCCTCGGCTACGCCGGGGGCTCCGCGGCGCCCTCGAGCGCGGTCGTCTCACGGGCCGCGGCAGTGCAGGCCGAGACCGAGCTCGAGGAGGTCCGCCGGGAGCTCGCGGTGGCGCACCGTCGCGTCGGCGACGCCGACCGCGAGCTCGAGGCCGCCCGCGGTGAGCTCGACGCCGCGACCGCCTCCCTGCAGGAGTCCGATGCGGCGATCACCGCCGCCGCCGAGCGCCTCGGGCGCCTGCACAAGGAGCTCGCCGCCGCTGAGCGTCAGCTCGCCGAGCGCGAGGCCGAGGCGGGCGAGCTCGAGGGCGCGATCGCCGAGCGTCGTCGCCGACTCGAGGACCTCGAGGCGCGCGGCGCCGACGCCCCTCCACCAGAGGACGCCGAGGACGGTCCCGACCTCGAGGCCGAGCGCCTCGACGATGCGCTCGGCCATGCGCGGGAGGCCGAGGTGCAGGCGCGGCTCGAGGCGAGCGCGACCACCCAGCGGCGCAACGAGCTCGCCCGGCGCATCGACGCCCTCGTCGAGGAGGCCCAGGCGGTCGAGGCGCAGGTCGCCCAGCGCGAGCGCCGCCGCGAGGCCCGTCTGGCCGGCATCCGTCGCTGCGGGGAGCTGCGGGCCGTCGCCGTCGAGGGACTCGCCCGCGCCGAGCGCTCGCTCGCCGAGGCCGCGACCGAGCGGGGCCGGCTCGAGGAAGCCCGTGCCCAGCGGCAGGGCGAACTCGGCGTGCTGCGTGCCCGCCTGCGCGAGGTCGAGGCCGAGCTCGCCGAGGCGCGCGACGCCCGGCACCGCGACGACCTTGCCCGGCGCGAGCTCGAGCTCGCTGCCGAGGAGGTCCGCCGTCGCCTCGGCGAGGACCTCGGCGTCGAGCCGGACGTCGCACTCGCCGAGGCGCGTGAGGCCGGCGAGAACGGCCCGCTTGCGGGGGGCGAGGACGCCGACGCGAGGCTCACCGAGGAGGAGCAGCGCCTCGCCCGCAAGCTCAACCTGCTCGGCGCGGTCAACCCGCACGCCCAGCGGGAGTACGCCGAGCTCTCCGAGCGCCACGATTTCCTCGAGGCCGAGCTCGCCGACGTCCGCCGCTCCCGCGCCGACCTCGCGAAGATCATCGACGCGGTCGACGGCCGCATCCGCAGCGTCTTCGCCGAGGCCTATCGCGATGTCGCCGAGGCCTTCGCCGAGCTCTTCCCGCGTCTCTTCGCAGGAGGCGAGGGGCGTCTCGTGCTCACCGACCCCGACGACCTCCTCGACACTGGCGTCGAGGTCGAGGCCCGCCCGCCGGGCAAGCGGGTCAAGCGCCTGTCGCTGTTGTCGGGGGGCGAGCGCAGCCTCACCGCGCTCGCGATCCTCTTCGCGATCTTCCGCGCCAGGCCCTCGCCGTTCTACGTCCTCGACGAGGTCGAGGTGGCGCTCGACGACGTCAACCTCCAGCGCTTCCTCACCATCGTCGGGGAGTTCCGCGAGACGAGTCAGCTCATCATCGTCACCCACCAGAAGCGCACGATGGAGGTCGCCGACCTCCTCTACGGGGTGTCGATGCACTCCAGCGGCGTCTCGCGCGTGATCTCCCAGCGCATGGGGGGGCAGGCCAGCGCCGCGGCGAGCTGAGCCCTTCGTCCACGCCCACCTCGCCCCGAGCAGGTGAGCGCGGCGCGGCGCGCGGTACGGTGAGCCCAGCCCGGAGGGCCCGGGTGCCCGCCGCTCGATTCTCTGTGACCGGAGTCCCTGCATGACCGAAGAGCTCATCGTCGTCGTCCTCGCCGTGGTCGTCCTGCTCGGTGGCGGGGGGGCCCTGCTGCTGCGGCGCCGGGGGCGGGCCCCCGAGGCGCCCCCGCCCGAGGCGCCGGTGGCAGAGGAGGTCGAGCCCGAGGCGCCGGTGGCAGAGGAGGTCGAGCCCGAGGCGCCGGTGGCAGAGGAGGTCGAGCCCGAGGCGCCGGTGGCAGAGGAGGTCGAGCCCGAGGCGCCCGTCGAGCCGGCGCTCACTCCTACGCAGCGCTTCAGCGCCCGCCTCGGGCGCGCCCGCGAGAGCCTCGGCACGAGCGTCGCGGCGATTCTCGGGCGGGGGCTCACCGAGGAGGCCTGGGAGGAGCTCGAGGAGTCACTCATCGCCGCCGACGTCGGCGTCGAGGCGACGATGGAGCTCGTCGAGGGGCTGCGGGAGCGCTGCCGTGAGGAGGGGGTGCGCACCGGGGAGGACGCCCTGTCCCTCCTCAAGGAGGTGCTCCGCCTCGAGCTCGGGACGGCCGACCGTGAGCTCGCCCGGCGGCCTGAGGGCACGACGGTGTGGCTCGTCACCGGGGTCAACGGCACCGGCAAGACGACGTCGATCGGCAAGCTCGCCGCGCGTCACACCCGCGAGGGCGAGCGTGTCGTGCTCGCTGCCGCCGACACCTTCCGTGCCGCGGCCGCCGATCAGCTCGAACGCTGGGGGCAGACCTCGGGGGCCCGCGTCGTGCGTGCCGGCGAGGGTGCCGACCCCGCCTCGGTGGCCTTCGACGGCTACGCCTCGGCGGCGGCGGGGGACGCCGACCTCCTGCTCGTCGACACCGCCGGACGTCTGCAGAACAAGACCGCGCTCATGGACGAGTTGCGCAAGACCAAGCGCGTGCTCGAGCGCGAGGCCGGACCCTGCGACGAGGTCCTCCTCGTCATCGACGCGACGACCGGGCAGAACGGGCTCTCGCAGGCGCAGGCCTTCCTCGAGGCCGTCGACGTCAGTGGCGTCGTGCTCACCAAGCTCGACAGCACCGCCCGCGGCGGGATCGTCATCGCGATCCAACGGCAGCTCGGCATCCCCGTGAAGATCGTCGGGCTCGGAGAGTCCGTCGACGACCTCGCCCCCTTCGACCCTGAGGCCTTCGTCGAGGCGCTCTTCGCCGAGGTCGCCCAGGACGTCGATCTCGAGGAGGACGGGGACCGCTGATGGACGTCGGGCGGCTGCGTCACGATGACGTGCGCGAGGCCCTGCGCCTGCACGGTGAGGACGAGCCGCCCGCCCATCGCGGTGCCGCCGGCCGCGCCCTGCGGGCCCGCTTCGCAGCGCCCGGGGCGGTGCGCACGCTGCTCGCCGAGGCACCGGAGGGCGCCCGCGAGGCGTTCCTCTCGCTGTGTGAGGACGGCCCGACGACCGTCGAGGCGCTGCTCGGCCGCGGCTGGTGGGGGCGCGGCCTCCTGCCGCCGCCCCTGGACTGGCTGCAGCGTCGCGCGCTCATCGCCGTCGGCGACGACGGGCTCGTCCACCCCCTCGAGGAGGCCGTCGAGGGCTTCACCACGCTCACGCTCGACCTGCCCGGGCAGGGTGGGTCTCCGGCGCCGGTGCGGGTCGAGGACGCCGGC
>SLNF01000085.1 GCA_007133145.1 Nitriliruptorales bacterium | reverse complement strand
TCGGCGAGGTCGAGCGGACGCCGCGGCATGACGAGGTCGGTGACCTGCAGGGCGAGGCGGCGCCCGCGGCGGCCGGGGTGGCCCTCGAGGACGACGGCGTCACCGACGACGCCGTGGACGGTCTGGCCGACGCGGTGGTCGAGGCGCAGCACGTCGCCGACGGCGAGCGAGGTGAGGTCGGCGGCGGGCACGACCGAGTCACGCAAGCGCACACGCAGGTCGACGTCGGCGCGCGCGAGACGGTCGAGGAGGACCTGCTGGTTCTGCGCCGTCGTGCCGGCCAGCCGCGCGCCGGTCACCGAGCTCGAGAGCTGGTCGAGGATCGGCTTGAGGGTCACCGTGGGGTAGCAGAGGCTCACGAGCCCCTCGGTCTCGAGACCCTGGGTGAGCCCGAAGCGGTAGGTGAGGATGAGCACCATGTCCGAGGGGGCGGCGACCTGGACGTGGTGGGGGTTGTACTCGACGCCGAGCAGCTCGGCGCCGTCACAGAGTCCGGCCAGCGAATCGGCCAGCGCCGCGACGGCATGCTCGAGGAGGTCGGTGACGAGCACCGCCTCGAGCTCGGAGGGTCGGCGCTGGAGGTCCTCGGAGGAGGCGAAGCAGCCGCCGCCGCCGAGGAGCCGGTCGACGAGCAGCAGCACGAACTGGGGGTTCATCTCGATGAGCGCCGCGCCAGGCAGCGGCGGGATCGCGACGGTCCCCACGATGTTCGGCGTCGGCATCGAGCGGGTGTAGTCGTCGAACGGCACCTGGTCGACGGCGAGCGGCTCGGCCTGCACGAGCGCGCGCACGAGCCCGCCCCAGCGGCTCGCGAGCCGGCGGGTGAAGACCTCATGGGCGAGCTCGAGCCCGCGGACGTCCTCGCGGCTGAGCAGGCTCGGTCGGCGGAAGTCGAACTGCGCGACGTCGGTCTCGACGGTGCTGCGAGCCTGGAGGGTGCTCACTGCGCTCCCTTGCCGTGCAGGCGGTGCGGTCACCGTTCACCGTCGGCACGACCGAGCGCCGCTGAAGCACGACAGGGCACGCCCCTGACCAGGACCCACGGTGCCCGTTGCCGCCTTCGCCGTCGGTGCTCGCCGGACCCCGGCGGCCGCCTCCCGGCCGATGCGTCGCGCTACTGCACGAGGAGCTCGGTGATCGCCACCCGCAGCACCTCCCCGTCCGGGTAGATCTCGCGCGCCCGCTCGGTGAGGGCCTCACGCAGGCGGTCGATGCCCTCCTCGCCGTGGAGGTCGTCGGGGGTCATCGAGCCGATCTGGCTGATCGCCGCGTCCTGCAGCAGGGGGAAGCGGCGCTCGACCTCGCTGGTCTCGACGTCGGCGGCAGCCACGACGGCGAAGCCGACGCGGGCGTAGCGCAGGTCCTCGCCACCGAGGTTGGCGGTGAGCTGGGCGACCTCGAGGATCGCCCCCTCCTCGGGCTCGCCATCGGGGTCCTCACCGGGCAGCAGCGTCGAGGTGGCCACGGCGGCGACAGCGGCGAGGACGACGGCGAGCAGGAGCAGCTTCTTCGGCCCGAGCTTGCGCTGGGCGGCGGCCGCGCCCTCGCCGCCGGGCTCGCCCTCGGCGTGGCCCTTGCTCTTCTTGCCTCTGGGCTTCCTGCCGGCCTTGGCCTTCACGACGTTGGCCTCGCCGGTCGCCTCGTCGGCGCCGGCTTGCTGGGCCCGCCGGGCCTCCTGCATTGTCTGGGCCATTTCAGCTCACCCCTTGGGCGACGACGAGGACGTCGACGCGGCGGTTCTTCGCTCGGTTCGCCTCGGAGTCGTTGGGCACCCGCGGACGCCACTCGCCGTAACCGGCGGCACCGAGGCGCTGCTCGGAGAAGTCGAAGTCCTCGTAGAGCATCGACAGGACCGCCACGGCGCGGTCGGTCGAGAGGTTCCAGTTCGTGTAGTCGGGTCGGCGAATGGGATGGTCGTCGGTGTGGCCCTCGACGACGACCTCGTTGGGGTAGCCCTCGAGCACCTCGGCGATCGCGGTGACCACCTCGACGCCCTCGTCGTTGATGACCGTCGCGCCGAGATCGAAGAGCACGTCGTCGGCGGAGATCGAGACGACGAGGCCGCGCTCGTCGATGCGGTAGTCGGCCGCCTGCCCGTGGCCGGCCTCGGTCAACGAGGCGTTGAGCGCATCGCGGATCTCCCGCAGCTGGTCGAGGTCGCGGTCGGGTTCCTCGGCGAGGTCGAGGTCCTCCTCGGTGGGCTCCTCCGGCGGCTCGGGGACGTCGGGGCTGTCGGGCTCCTCCTCCTCGTCGTCGGCCTCCTCGGGGCTCTCCGGATCCTTGCGCTCCTCATCCTGCGTCGCCGGCTCGGGGATGCGCGGCAGCGCGTCGGTGAGGCGGATCGCCTCGGGCTGGAGCTCCGGCGGCGTCTGCATGTCGCCGACGATCCCGTCGCTCTGCGGCAGCGGCGGCTGCTCCATGGCGGGGTTGCCGAAGGGCACCTCGAGGCCCCGCACGAAGGCCTCGAACTTCTTCGCGTCGATCTCGCTCATGACGTAGAGCATCACGAAGAAGGCGAGCAGCAGGGTCATCGCGTCGCCGTAGGTGGTGAGCCAGCGGGCCTTGTCCGCCTTGTTCCCCCCACGGCCGCGTCGGCTCCGTCGCCCGGCCATCAGGCGGCCCTCGCGCTCTGGGTGCCGGTCGGCCGCCGGGTGCGCTCGCGGTAGCCGATGCGCTCCTCCTTGGGCAGGAACGTCTCGAGGCGCTCGACGAGCATCCGCGGGCTCACGCCCGACTGGATTGCGAGCACGCCGTCGAGCGCGGCCTCGCGGACGGCGAGCTCGGACTCCGAGAGCCGCTGCAGCCGGGTCGCCAGCGGCGTGAAGACGACGTTGGCGAGGATGACGCCGTAGAGCGTCGTGAGCAGCGCGAGCGCCATGCCGATGCCGAGCTGCTCGGGGCTCGTGAGGTTCTGCAGCATGTTGATGAGACCGATGACCGTGCCGACCATGCCGAAGGTCGGCGCGTAGCCGCCGAGGCTCTGGAAGAAGGTGATGCCGAAGGCATGCCGCTGCTCGACGGCCTCGAGGTCGATGTCGATGAGCTCCTTGACCTGCTCGGCGTCGAGCCCGTCGATGACGAGTTGCAGGGCGTGGCGGATCCCGTCGTCCTCGACCTCCTCGAGGCGGGACTCGAGCGAGAGCATCCCCTCACGCCGGGCGACGTCGGCGAGCTGGGCGAGGATCGTCACCGTCTCGTCGAGCTTCGCCGGCTCGTTGCGCAGCGCGACCTTCATGATCGGCAGCAAGCCCTTGAGCTCGCTCGGACCGTAGGCCATCACGCCCGCGCCCACCGTCGCGCTGAAGACGAGGACGAACGACGAGGCCGACAGCAACACGAACAGGGCGTTGCCATCGATGAGCATCGCCACCCCGATGCCGGTGAAGATGGCGACGACGCCCGCGGCGAGCATGACCATGGGCTAGCCGTCCTGCGATTCGGACTCACTCGGGATGACGGTGAGTGGAGCGGGGCCGGGGGGGCGGGGTCCGTGCCCGGCGTACTCGTCGGCGGCGCGCACGATCGCGGCCCGGAAGTCGATCACCCTCG
>SLNF01000234.1 GCA_007133145.1 Nitriliruptorales bacterium | reverse complement strand
CGGAGCCCGCCGGGGCCGGGGCACGGTCACGGTGGTTGAGCCGCTCGGCACCGTCGGCGGTGACGACGAGGATGTCCTCGATGCGCTGCCCGAACCGGCCCTCGAGGTAGATGCCCGGCTCGACGGAGAAGGCCATGCCCTCGGCGAGCGGGGTGCGGTTGCCCTCGACGAGGTAGGGCTCCTCGTGCTCCTCGAGTCCGATGCCGTGCCCGGTGCGGTGCACGAACGCCTCGCCGTAGCCGGCGTCGGCGAGGTGGGCCCGCGCGATCACGTCGATGTCCTCGGCGGGCACCCCTGGCCGCACGGCCCGGCACGCGGCGTCCTGGGCCTCCTCGAGGACGCGGTGCGCGGCGAGGTAGCCCTCCGGCGCGGCGTCGGGCCCGCCGACGAGGTAGTCGCGAGTACAGTCCGAGCCGTAGCCGTCGACGGTGCCGCCGATGTCGACCACGACGGGGTCGCCGACCGCGAGCCGGCGCTCCCCCGGCTCATGGTGCGGCGAAGCGCTGTTGGGCCCGGAGGCCACGACGATGAAGCTCACCGCCTCGTGGCCCTCGGCGAGGATGCGCTCACCGATGTCGGCGGCGACCTCTGCCTCGGTGCGCCCCGGCTGCAGGAGGTCACCGACGGCAGCGTGTACGCGGTCGATGGCCAGGCCCGCCCGACGCAGCGCGTCGACCTCCGCGGCGTCCTTGTGCATCCGCAGCGGCGCGGTCACCTCCGAGGCACGCACCCAGGAGGCGTCGGGGATGGCCTCCTGCAGGCCGAGGACGAAGGTCGCCCAGAGCCGGTCGCCGAGCGCGAGCCGCGGCCGGCACCCGAGCCCGGCGAGCCGGCCAGCGACGGTGGCGAAGGGGTCGTCGGTCTCCTCGACGACGACGAGGTCGAGGAGGTCCTCCAGCCCAGCGTCGCGCGCGCGGGGCAGCTCGAGGCGGGGCACGACGAGGGCGTGGTCGCCGTCGGCGCGGGCGAGCAGGAGCGTGAGCCGCTCGAGCAGTGGCGCGGCGTAGCCGGTGAGGTACCGCAGGTTCGCACCGGGGCCCACGAGCAGGGCGTCGATGCCGTCGGCCGTCATCGTCGCCGCGGCGCGCTCGAGGCGGTCTGGGCTCGCAGGAATCATTCGTCGGGCCCCTTTCGCGGTCGACTCGCCCACCCGATGCTATCGAGCCACACGGTGCTCAGATCTTCACCGCGAGGGCACGGGGCAGGAGTCGGAACGACGCGGGCGTCATGCCTAGCGACTCGCCGTCGGCCTCGACGCGGAAGCCGTGCTCGGA
The DNA here is from genome assembly GCA_007133145.1 of Nitriliruptorales bacterium. Classification (GTDB taxonomy): domain Bacteria; phylum Actinomycetota; class Nitriliruptoria; order Euzebyales; family Egibacteraceae; genus T1Sed10-49. The sequence continues at coordinate 2,289 of SLNF01000234.1, read as the reverse complement.
GGTGACCGTCACGTGGGGGGACTGCCACTCCCGGATGTGGGGGTCGGGCAGGTGCCGGCCCTGGAACATCTGCGTGGTGAGGCGGAACACCTGCCCGCGGTCGCCGGTGAAGGCCAGGACGTTGAAGCGCCCGTCGTCAGGCAGGGCGCGTGGTGCGACCCGCATGCCGCCGCCGAAGAACTGCCCGTTGGCGACGACGAGCTCGACGATGTCGAGGTCGGAGCCGGCGTGGGCGAGCTCGACGCGGGCAGGCTGGCGGCGCACGGCCCGGATCCCGCCCCAGGCGGCGAGGAGGTAGCGGAAGCGCCCCAGCCAACGCGGCAGGCGCTGGGCCAGCCGCACGACCTCGGCGCCGTAGCCGACTTCGGCGAGGTTGAGGAAGAGGCGGGTCGCCTTCTGGCCGTCGGCGGCGGTGAAGGAGGCCACGCCGACGTCGACGGGCATCGTCGCGCCGCTCGCGAGGTGGCCGACGGCGAGCTCGGGGCGCATGTGCAGCCCGACGGTACGGGCGAAGTCCGACCCGCTGCCGGTAGGCACGACGCCGACGACGAGCCCGTCGGCGCGCGGGGTCTCGCCGTCGAAGAGCCCGTTGACGAGGCCGTGGAGCGTGCCGTCGCCGCCGACGGCGACGAGGTAGCGCACCCCTTCGGCCACCGCGGCGCGGGCGAGGCTCTCGGCGGCGGTGGGGCCATCGGTCTCGACGACATCGTGCTCGACGCCGCGCTCGGCGAGCCCGGCACGCAGGGTCGGCACGACATGCTTGCGCGTGCGGCCGCCGGCACGCGGGTTGACGATGAGGCGCAACGGCCCCAGTGGGCTCGTCATGCGCTGGCCCCTCCTCTGCGTTCGGGCTCACGGGTGCGGGCACCGGGTCCTGGCGCCTGCGCCACGGCCTCCCGCTCTGAGGGGACGCTACCGCGCAGCGGGGTCACCCGGCGGCGGCGAGCCCACGCGGCGGCGGCGGGCTCACGCGGCGGCGGCGACGACCCCGCGGAGCAGGTGCCGTTGCGCGCGTTGACATGCGCCGACGAGGTGGGGGTCCTCGGCGACGTCGCGCAGCTGGCGCAGGAGGTCGGCGACCTGCTTGACCGCCCGGACGAAGTCACCGGCAGGGTTGGGATAGGCCTCGAGCGCCTCGTCGAGGCCGCTGCCGCCGGACCACAGCCAGACCGCCTCGACGAAGCCCGCGTCGGGCACCCGCGTGGGCGGCAGCCCGGCCTCCTCCTCCGCGATGACGAGACGTCGCCAGCGCGACCAGACCGCGTCGAGGCGCTCGGCGACCCGCGCCGTGGGCGCGACCGGCTCGGGCGGGTCCTTCTGCCGAGTCTCGTAGGTGAACGCGCTCGCGATCGCACACAACTCGGGGACGTCGAGGTCGTCGAGGTCGCCGCCGCGCAGGGCCTCGGCGAGCAGGAGGTCGGTCTCGGCGTAGAGCCCGGCGAGCGCGAGGCCCTCGGCGGTCGGGCGGGGACGGCGGTCGTCGCCCTCGAGGTAGCCGAGTGCGCGCAGGACGCCGAGGATGCGCGCGAACTGTGACACGAGCGAGCCGGTGCGGCGGGCCACGCGGGCCTCGAGCGCCTCGGTGTCGGCGGCGAGCTGGTCGTGGCGGTGCGCCCAAGGCTCGATCGTGGGCAGGTCGGGGTCGGCGTGCACGGGGTGGCGACGGACCTCCTCGCGGAGCCGCTGCGCCTCGGCGTCGAGACGGCGGCCCTCGGCCTCGTCGTGCTCCGGCTCGGGTGTGGCGCGTTCGGGCGCGACGCCCTCGAGGGCACGCGCGACCGCGCGACGGTAGGCGGCCTGGCGGGGCCCGCCGGAGGCCGGCAGGTCGATCGCGCCGACCTTGCGTGGCGGCCGGGAGAGCTCGCGGGGGCCGAGGCGGGTGAGGTGGCGCCGGCTCGTGACGACGTCGGCGAGCGGCACCCCCGACTTCGTGCGTCGACCCCCGACGACGGCGACGACGTCGCCGTCGACGGCGAGCACATCCCCGGGTCGGGCCTCGGCCAGGCGCGTGCGGACGGCCTCCTCGCCGCCACCGCGCCGGGCCCGCTCACCCTCGCGCTCGACGCGGGTCAGGGCCCGGCGCAGCGACCAGTACTCGCCGAAGTCGCCGCGGGAGGAGACGAGGTTCTCAGCGTAGCCGGCCAGCGCCCGGCGGTTGCGGGCGATGCGCTCGCTGTCCTCGGCGACGCTCGCGTCGGCCTGCCACTGGGCGAAGGAGCGCGCGAGCAGGGACTCCGCGGTGGCGCGGTCGTGACGGCGCAGGAGGTTGACGGCCATGTTGTACGACGG
>SLNF01000211.1 GCA_007133145.1 Nitriliruptorales bacterium | reverse complement strand
CGAGCGGGCGCCTGCGCCGCGATCTCGACATCATCGCCCCCGGCGACCTGCGCCGCGCGCTGCTCAGCCTCGCGCGTGACCGCGCGCTCGCCGACGTCCTCGGGCACCGCTTCGGGGCCGGGGAGCTCGCCGGGCACGCGCTCGGCAACCTCCTGCTCGTCGCCCTCGCCGAGCGGGAGGGTGACGTCGTCGCCGCGCTCGACCGCGCCGCGAGCCTCCTCGACTGCGCCGGTCGTGTCCTGCCGTCGACGACGACGCCCGTCGAGCTCGTCGCCCGCATCGCCGGGGCGGAGGTCCACGGCCAGCGCCGGATCACCACCGCCGGCGCCGACGTCGAGGCCCTCACACTCGCGCCCCCCGACCCGCCCGCCTGCGCCGAAGCCGTCGCGGCGATCGAGACGGCCGACGCCGTCGTGCTCGGCCCGGGCAGCCTCCACACGAGCATCGTCGTCAACCTGCTCGTGCCGGGGATCCGCGACGCGCTCCTTCGCAGCCCCGCGACGCTCGTCGTGATCGCCAACCTCCGCACCCAGGCGGGTGAGGACCCCGGGCTCGACGGGGCCGCGCACCTCGCCGTCGTGCTCGACGCCCTCAGGGGCCGTCACGTCGACCACCTCGTCGTGCACGACGGGCCGGTCCGCTGCGACCCGGGCACCCGGCCGCTGGCCGTCGACGGCATGACGTCCGGCACGCCGGAGGGCAGTGACGCCGTCGGCAGGGTCGTCCGTGCCGACCTCGCCGAGCGTGAGGCGGACGGGCGGGTCGGCGCGGCGCACGACCCCGCGCGTCTCGGCGCGGTGCTCGCCGACCTCATCGAGGTCCCGCGTCGGCCGTGAGCCTGACCAGGGAACTGCGCGAAGAGCTCGCCCGCCTGCCCCTGCCCGTCGGCGAGCCCGCGCTGGCCGAAGCCGCTGCCGCGCTGCGTTTTGGGGGCGCCTGGCTGTGGCGCGGTGGCGCCGAGGGCGCGGCTTGGACGCTCGAGACCCCCGTCGCCGCGGTCGTGCGCCGGATACGCGCGCTCGTCGCCGGGCAGCCCGGCGCACGCACCGCCCTCGAGGCCCGGCGGGCCGGGGGGCTGGCGACGGAGACCCGCTACCGTCTGCGGGTCGAGGGCGTCGAGGCGCTCGCGGCCCTCGGCCTCACCGACGCCAACGGCGCGCCCCTCGAGGCCGCGCCGGCGGGTGGGCCCGTCGACGAGGCGGTGCGGGAGGGGGCGCTGCGCGGCGCGCTCCTCGCCGCGGGGTCACTGGCCGGCGTCGGTCGGGAGCCGCACCTCGAGGTGCGGGCGCCGAGCGAGGCCACGGCAGGGCAGCTTGCGGCGCTCCTCCGTGAGCTCGGCGTCGCAGGGGTGGGCGTCGGCGCGCATGGGCAGGGCTGGCGCGTCGTCGTGAAGTCCGGCGAGGCGATCGGCGCGGTGCTCGCCCGCAGCGGCGCCCACGCGACGTTCCTCGCCTTCGACGACGGGCGGCTGCGTCGGCAGCTGCGCGGGGAGGCCACGCGGGCGGCGAACGCCGACCGCGCGAACCTCGGGCGCAGCGTCGCGGCCTCGGCGCGGCAGATCGCCGTCATCGAGGGGCTGCTCCGCGAGGTCGGCAGCGAGAATCTGCCCGAGGACCTCCGCGACGTCGCGCTCGCACGCCTCGCCAACCCCGACGCGAGCCTCGGTGAGCTCGCGGGGCTGCTCGGCACCGCCAAGGCGACGGTGTACCGACGGCTCTCCCGCCTCGTCGACCTCGCCGAGGGTGAGGCCGGCCCATGGCCATGAGGACGATGCCAGGTGTCGTCGACGCAGGGCTGTGGGTCCCACGGGAGCAAGGACCCTTCGGATGCACGTAAACGCGCGAACGTTGGGTAGGGTGAGCGGCATACCAGCAATCGACTGTGGAGGGGTGCGATGACAGTACGCGTCGGCATCAACGGCTTTGGGCGCATCGGCCGGATCATGCTCCGGGCCGCGAAGGCCAGCGGGGCGGACATCGAGGTCGTGGGGGTCAACGACCTCACCGACAGCGCCACGCTCGCCCACCTGCTGAAGTACGACAGCGTCAACGGCCGCTACGACGGCACGGTCGAGGTCGACGGCGACGACCTCATCGTCGACGGCAAGCGCGTGAGGGTCACCGCGGAGAAGGACCCTGCGAACCTCCCGTGGGGCGAGCTCGGCGCCGACATCGTCATCGAGTCCACGGGGATCTTCCGGGACAAGGAGAGCGCCGGCAAGCACCTCACCGCCGGAGCGAAGAAGGTCGTCATCTCCGCCCCCGCGAAGTCCCAGGACGCGAACATCGTCATGGGGATCAACGAGGGCGACTACGACCCCGCCAAGCACCACGTCATCTCGATGGCGAGCTGCACGACCGGCTCGGTCGCCCCGATGGCGAAGGTCCTCAACGACAGCTTCGGCATCGAGACGGGTCTCATGACGACCGTCCACGCCTACACCAACGACCAGGCGCTGCTCGACGGACCGCACAAGGACCTGCGTCGCGCGCGGTCCGGCGCCTTGTCGATCATCCCGACGACGACCGGCGCCGCCCAGGCCGCCGCGCTCGTGCTCCCCGAGCTCAAGGGCAAGCTCAACGGCATGGCGATGCGCGTCCCGGTCCCGACCGGCTCGATCACCGACCTCACCGTCAACCTCGAGAAGGAGGCGACGGTGGAGGAGATCAACGCCGCGTTCAAGGCCGCCGCCGAGGGCCCGATGGCCGGTGTCCTCGACTACATGGAGGACGAGATCGTCTCCGCCGACATCGTCGGCGACCCCCACAGCTGCATCTTCGACAGTCAGGCCACGCTCGTGAACGGGCGTCAGGCCAAGGTGCTCGGCTGGTACGACAACGAGTTCGGCTACTCCACCCGGCTCGCCGACCTCGCGGTGTACCTCGGGGAGCGGCTCTAGGCCATGGCCCCGGTACCTGGACTCGACACCTTCGACCCGGCGGGGCGGACGGTGCTCGTCCGCTCCGACCTCAACGTGCCGCTCAAGGACGGCGAGGTCGCTGACGACCTCCGCGGCGCGGCGTCCCTGCCGACGATCCGTCGGCTCGCCGACGCCGGCGCGAAGGTCGTCGTCATGAGCCACCTCGGCCGTCCCAAGGGCGCCCCCGACGAGAAGTTCCGGCTCGCGCCGGTTGCCGCCCGACTCGGCGAGCTGCTCGGCAAGCCGGTCACCGCCGCCTCCGACGTCGTCGGCGACGACGCCAAGGCGAAGGTCGCGGCGATGTCGCCCGGTGACGTCGTCGTCCTCGAGAACGTGCGGTTCGAGCCCGGGGAGACGAAGAACGACCCCGACTTCGCCGACGAGCTCGCGCGCCTCGGCAACGCCTACGTCAACGACGCGTTCGGCTCGTCCCACCGGGCGCACGCCAGCGTCGTGGGCCTGCCCGAGCGCCTCAGCCCGGCGGTGGCCGGCGAGCTCCTCGAGGCAGAGGTGGCGACGCTCTCGCGCCTCCTCGAGTCGCCCGACCGCCCGTTCGTCGCGATCCTCGGCGGCGCGAAGGTCTCCGACAAGCTCGGCGTGATCGAGAACCTCCTCGGGGTCGTCGACGCGCTGCTCATCGGCGGCGCGATGTGCTTCACGTTCCTCGCGGCTCAGGGCCACGACGTCGGTGACAGCAGGATCGAGGAGGACCAGCTCGAGACCTGCCGCGACCTGCTGTCGCGCGCCGAGGCCGCCGGCACGACGATCCACCTGCCGAAGGACATCGTCGCCGCGGAGGGCTTCGCCGAGGACGCTGCGCACGAGACCGTGCCTGCCGGGGCCATCCCCGCCGGCAAGATGGGCCTCGACGTGGGCCCCGACACCGTCGCGGCCTACGCGGCGGTGCTCGCCGACGCCCGCACGGTGCTGTGGAACGGCCCGATGGGCGTCTTCGAGTGGGAGGCGTTCGCAGCCGGCACCGAGGGCGTCGCCAAGGCCGTCGCGGCCTGCACCGGCTTCACCGTCATCGGCGGCGGCGACAGCGCCGCGGCGATCCGCGGTCTCGGCCTCGCCGAGGAGGTCTCCCACGTCTCCACCGGCGGCGGTGCCTCCCTCGAGTTCCTCGAGGGCGTCGACCTCCCCGGTGTCGCTGCGCTGCGGAAGGGAGCGTAAGTGGCTGACCGTACCCCGCTCATCGCGGGCAACTGGAAGATGAACAACGACCACCTCGAGGCGATCGCGCTCGTGCAGCAGGTCGCCTACCGGCTCGAGCCCGAGGACTACGAGCGCTCCGAGGTCGCGGTGATCCCCCCGTTCACCGCGCTGCGCAGCATCCAGACGCTCATCGAGGGTGACAAGCTCCCGATGGCGCTCGGGGCGCAGAACTGCCACTGGGAGGACGCCGGCGCCTTCACCGGCGAGGTGAGCGTCGGGATGCTCTCCCAACTCAACGTCACCTACGTCGTCTGCGGCCACTCGGAGCGCCGGGCGCTCTTCGGCGAGGACGACGCGACGGTCAACCGCAAGGTCCGCGCCGTCCTCGACGGGGGTCTCGTGCCGATCTTCTGCGTCGGCGAGACCCTCGAGGAGCGCGAGGCCGGCGACGCCGAGGTCGTCGTCGACCGGCAGGTGCGCGCCGGACTCGAGGGGGTCGACGACCCAGCGAAGGTCGTCATCGCCTACGAGCCGGTGTGGGCGATCGGCACCGGCCGCACCGCGACGAGCGAGGACGCGAACGCGATGTGCGGCTACGTCCGCGAGATCGTCGGGGACCTCGCCGGCGGGGAGGCGGCCGAGAGCGTCCGCATCCAGTACGGCGGCAGCGTGAAGGCCGGCAACGCCGCCGAGCTCATGGCCCAGCCCGACATCGACGGCGCCCTCGTCGGCGGGGCGAGCCTCAAGGCCGACGACTTCGCGGTGATCTGCCGGCATCATCGCGGCTGAGCGCCCGCCATCGACGGTCGCCGCCCGCGGCGCCGGGGAGCCCCCCTGGCCCGCGGGCGGTCGCGCGTCGTACGATGCTGTCGAACACGACGACGGTGCCCTGCACCGCCACCCGACCTCAGAGGATGCGAGGGCTGCGATGAGCCGACGACGCGAGGAGCCCGAGGGCCTGCTCGGCCCGCTTGAGACCGAGGTCATGGAGACCGTGTGGGACCTCGGCGACACGACGGTGCGCGACGTCCATGAGGCGCTCGCCGACCGTCGCGATCTCGCCTACACCACGGTCATGACGACGATGGCGCGCCTGGCTTCGAAGGGCCTGCTCGAGCGCGACACGAGCGGCCTCGCCCACCGCTACCGTCCGGTCATCACCCGCGAAGAGTACGCCGAGACGACGGTGACCTCCGTCGTCGACTGGCTCGTCGAGCGCTTCCCGGAGCCGGCGATGAGCTACTTCGTGAAGGTCATGGCCGACGACGAGGAGCCTGCGGCCGACGAGGGCCTGCGGGCACGGATCGACGAGCTCCGGGAGCAGGAGGGGTAGTGATCTCGGCGGGGTCGGGGGGGCTGTTCCTCCTGCTCACCGAGTCCTTCGCCGTGCGTGCGCTCCTCGGATCGCTCGCCGCGGTGGGACTCGTGAGCCTCGCCGTGCGCTCCGGTCGGGTCCACTCCGGCCGCGGGCGACGCCTCCTCGTGCTCGCTCCGGTGAGCACCGCGCTCGTCGTCGCCGCGTTCAGCGTCGGCGACGCGTTCCTCCCCCGGCTGTGGGTCACCTCGTCCTCGGCGGCGGGCGGGCAGTTGCTCGATCTCCTCGGCGAGTCCTGGTCCCTCGTGCCGCAGGCACGCATCGACGTCCTCCTCCTCGCGTGGGCGGTCGTCGCCACGGCGCTGCTGGCCCGCCGCCTCGGCGGGGTCGTCGCCGTCCGGCGCCTGCTACGGCAGGCGACGTCGCCGTCGGGCTACGGCGACCTCGTGCCTGTTGTCGAGCGCCTCACGAGTCGCCTCGGGCTGCGCCGCAGCCCCGAGTTGCTCCTGCTGCCAAGCTGTCCCGGCGGGGCCTTCACCGCCCGGGTCCACCGCCCGGTCGTCGTCGTCGACCCCGCCGTCGTCGACGAGCTCGACCAGCGCGAGCTCGAGGGCCTGCTCGCCCATGAGCTCGCGCACATCCGCCGGCGCGACAACCTCCTCGCGGGGGCGACCGGCCTCGTGCGTGACGTCCTCTTCTTCCTCCCGCCGGTGCACCTCGCGTCGCGCTGGTTGCACCGTGAGCGGGAGGAGAGCGCCGACACCCTCGCGAGCGAGGCCACCCGGCGCCCGGCCGCGCTCGCCTCGAGCATCCTCAAGGTGTGGGAGCACAGCGTCGCGACGCGCCGACCGGTGGCCTGCGCCGCCGGGCCGACGCGACGCGCGGTCGCCGGTGGGGGAGCGGTCGTCGGCGCCCGGGTCGAGCGCCTCCTCGATCCCCCCGGGGACCTCGCGCCCTGGCGCCGCCGCGCCGAGGTCGGCGTGGCCGGGGTGGTCACCGCCGCCGCGATCGGCGCAGCCCTGGCCGTGCCGGCCTGGCTCGTGCAGCACTACGACGCCGCCGGGCTCGCCGTGGGCTACCTCAACCCCGCCGAGAGCGAGCCCGAGCCCGTCGAGGCGCCGGCGCTCGCGACGTTCCGCCACCTCGCCCCCGCCCCGGGGGTGCGCAGCACCGCGGTGCCCGCGGCCCTGCCCGCGACCGTGGGTGGCCTGGCCGTCGATGGGCAGGGTGGCGCAGCCGCGGAGGTCGGCCAGCCGCGCATCCCCTCGCGGACCGAGCTCCGTGATCGGGCCGAGCCCGACGAGGGACCGGTGCCGGCGGGGCTGCGCTGGGAGGGCGAGGCGAGCCGCCCGTGGGAGCTGCGCAGCGTCGAGCGTGCCGGCCAGACGCGCACCGCGCGCCCGCTGTGGACCGTCGAGGAGCCGGGGCAGCACGTCGGGCTCTTCGTCCTCGGCAGTGTCGCGCAGCGCTGAACGGGGCCCCTGCCGGCCCTGCCCGGCCCCCGGGTGCCCGTCGGGCTGCTAGCATCGCGGGGAACCAGCGCCTGCTCGGAGGTCCCGCGTGCTCACCGGCGTGCTCATCGTCTTCCACGTCCTCGTGTCGCTCCTGCTCATCATGCTCATCCTCCTCAAGTCCGGGCGTGGTGGCGGCCTCTCCGACATGTTCGGGGGTGGCTCCGGCGGGACGAGCATCGCCGGGTCGACCCTCGTCGAGCGCAACCTCGACCGGCTCACCGTGGTGACCGGGGTCCTCTTCGCCACCACGACGATCGTCCTCGCGCTGCGCCTGGCCTAGGAGGCGCGCGGGCATGCGTCGCCTCGGCGCGCTGCTCGTCCTGCTCCTCGCGCTCGTGGCCTGCCGGGCCGAGGAGGAGGCAGCCCGCGAACCCCTGCTCGACGAGCCCCCCGAGGCCGGTGGGCCGCCTGCCACGGTGCTGCGCTGGGCGGTCGGCGAGGTCGAGGCGATCGTCCCGCCGCTCGCGACGAGCACCGACGAGTTGCGGATCGCCGACGCGGTCTTCGACGGCCTCACCCGACTCGACGAGGACCTCGAGCCCGCGCCGGCACTCGCTGAGCACTGGCGCCACGATGCCCGCGCGAAGGTGTGGACCTTCCGCATCCGCCCCGATGCGACCTTCCACGACGGCACCCCGGTGACCGCTGCCGACGTGCGGTTCACCTGGGAGGAGGGCGTGCGGGAGGGTCGCGTCGCCCCGCACCTGCGCGACGTCCGTGGCTACGAGCCGCTCGCTCGCGGCGAGGCCGACGGGCTCGACGGCGTGCTCGTCCACGGTGAGCGGACGCTGCAGGTGCTGCTCGAGCGCCCGCGCGCCGACCTTGCGGTCGTCCTCGCCCACCCCTCGCTCGCGCCGGTACCGGAGGCGACCTACCGTGCCGACCCGGAGGGGTTCGCCGGGCAGCCCGTGGGTGCGGGAGCCTACGAGGTGCGGGAGCCGTGGTCGCCGGGGGCGTTCGCCAGGTTGCACCGCCGCGAGGGACGGCAGGGGCCCGAGGAGGTGCTCTTCCGCTTCACCGACCCGACGACCGGCTACATCGCCTTCCAGCAGGGCCGAGTCGATCTCGCCACGGTGCCCGAGGGCGCGCTCGCCGAGGCCGAGGAGCGCTACGGCCTCGCCGAGGACGGGCGCACCGGCCCCGGCGTCCTCGGGGGCGAGGCCGCGCAGGTCTACCTCCTCGGCCTGCGCCTCGACGCGCCACCCTTCGACGAGACCGCCGTGCGGCGGGCCCTGAGCTTCGCGATCGACCGTGACGCCCTCGTCGAAGGCGTCGCCGACGAGGCGGCGGCCATCGCCCGCGGGCTCACGCCGCGCTCGGTGCCCGGGGGCGCGGCGTCGTCCTGCAGCACCTGCCTGCACGCGCCGAACGCCGCCGAGCGGGTCTTCGCCGAGCGCGGCATCGACGCGCTCGAGCTCTGGATCGACCGTGGCGGGGGGCACCGGCTGCTCGCCGAGCGCCTCCAGGCCGACCTCGCCGCGGTCGGCGTCACCCTCGAGGTCCGCGAAGTCGGGACCGCCGAGCTCTACGATGCGATCGAGGACGGTCGTGCGGCGCTCTACCGCTACGGCTGGACGCTGGAGCACCCAAGCCCTGAGGACGTCGTCGTGCCGTTGCTGCACTCCGCCTCGGCGGGGCTCGCCGGCGGCAACCCCGGGGGTTTCGCGAGCGAGGAGGTCGACGACCTCATCGACGAGGCACTCGCGACGACCGACCGCGAGGAGCGCTTCGCGCTGCTGCGCTCGGCGGAGACCCTTGGGCTCGGCCGCGAGCAGGCGACGATCCCGCTGCTGTTCCCCACCGGACGTCTCGTCGTCGGTGAGCGCGTCGAGGGCTTTGCCGCCGAGCCGACCGGACGCGCGGACCTCGAGCGTGTCGACGTCGTCGCCGACTAACGGACGTCGCCCCGCGGGTCGGCGAAGTGACAGGCGCTGGGGTGGCCGTGGCCGAAGCGGTCGACGAGCGCGGGCTCCTCGGTGGCGCAGATCTCCTCGGCCTTCCAGCAGCGCGTGCGGAAGCGGCAGCCGGACGGCGGGTTCGACGGGCTCGGCACGTCGCCCTCGAGGACGATGCGCTCGCGTCTGCCGCGTTGCGACGGGTCGGTGATCGGCACCGCCGAGAGCAGGGCCTGGGTGTAGGGGTGGGTCGGGTTGTCGAAGATCTCCTGTTTCGTGCCGAACTCGACGATCTTGCCGAGGTACATCACCGCGACGCGGTCGGAGATGTGCCGGACCACCGAGAGGTCGTGGGCGATGAAGAGGTAGGCGAGCCCGAGCTCGTCCTGCAGCTCCTCGAGGAGGTTGATGACCTGGGCCTGGATCGAGACGTCGAGGGCGCTGACCGGCTCGTCGAGCACGAGCAGTTGCGGGTCGAGGGCGAGGGCGCGGGCGATGCCGATGCGCTGGCGCTGCCCGCCGCTGAACTCGTGGGGGAAGCGGTTGCGGTGCTCGGGGTTGAGCCCCACCGTCCCGAGCAGCTCCTTGACGCGGTCGACCCCCTGGCCCCCGCGGTAGCGCCCGTAGATCCGCAGGGGCTCGGCGATGATCTCGTTCACCGTCATCCGCGGGTTGAGGCTCGCGTAGGGATCCTGGAAGACCATCTGGATCTCACGGCGCATCTGGCGCATGCGCCTGCTCGAGAGGTCGGCGAGGTCGTGGCCCTTGAAGAGGATGCGTCCGCCGGTGGGATCGAGGAGCCGGACGATGCAGCGACCGGTCGTCGATTTGCCACAGCCGGACTCCCCGACGAGGCCGACGGTCTCACCGGCCTTGACGTCGAAGCTCACGTCGTCGACCGCCTGGACGGTGCCGACCTGGCGGCTGAACAGCCCACCCCGGATCGGGAAGTGCTTCGTGAGCGACTCGACCCTGAGGATCTCGTGCCCGAGCGGTGCGCGCTCGTGGAGCTGCGCCTCGGGCACCGGGGCCTCCGCCGCACCCCCGGTGATCGGCTCGGCGCTCATGCGGCACCACCCTTGCCGAAGGCCGCGCCGGTCTCTTGCTCCACGCGGCTGATCTCCCCGGCCATCTCGTCGGTGTAGTGGCAGGCCGCGACGTGCCCGTCGCCGACGCTCACGAGCTCGGGGACCTCCCGGCGACAGCGCTGGCGTCCCCGCCCCAGCCCACAGCGCGGATGGAACGCGCAGCCGGTCGGCAGGTTGATGAGGCTCGGCGGGGAGCCGACGATCGGCTCGAGGCGCTCGAGGTCGACGTCGAGCCGCGGCAGGCTCGACAGCAGGCCGAGCGTGTAGGGGTGGCGGGGCTCGTGGAAGATCTCCTCGACGGTGCCCATCTCCACGACCTTGCCGCCGTACATCACGACGACGCGGTCGGCCATCTCGGCGATGAGCCCGAGGTCGTGGGTGATGAGGATCGTCCCCGCGTTCGTTTCGCGCTTCGCGTTCTCGAGCACCTCGAGGACCTGCGCCTGGATCGTGACGTCGAGGGCGGTCGTCGGCTCATCGGCGATGAGGACCTTCGGCTGGTTGGCGATCGCCATGGCGATCATCGCGCGCTGGCGCATCCCGCCGGAGTACTCGTGCGGGTACTGGTCGAAGCGCTGATCGGCGTTCGGCACGCCGACGAGCTCGAGCAGGCCGACGACACGCTCACGGGCCTGCTTGTCGCTGAGGTCGTTGTGGACGAGGAGCGCCTCGCTGAGCTGGGTGCCGACGGTGAGCACCGGGTTGAGCGAGGTCATCGGGTCCTGGAAGATCATCGCGATCTCGTCGCCCCGGACCTTGCGCATCTCCTTCGCGCTCAGCGTGAGCAGGTCGCGGCCCTCGAGGAGGATCTCACCGCCGGCGATGCGGCCCGGCGGCTGGCTGACGAGCCCGAGGACGGTCATGACCGTGACGGACTTGCCGGAGCCGGACTCACCGACGACGCCGACGGTCTCGCCCGGGTAGACGTCGTAGGAGACGCCGTCGACGGCGGAGACGACGCCGTCGGGGGTGTCGAACTCGGTGACGAGGTTGCGGATGGACAGGAGCGGCTCGGTCACGTTCGCACCTCGGCGGTGGGGGAGCAGGGCGCGGATGCCACGGTCGCTAGCTCTCGCGCTGGGTCGGGTCGAGGGCGTCGCGGAGGCCGTCACCGACGAAGTTGATCGCGAGGGCGATCGCGACGAGCGTGAGGCCGGGCATGAGGATGAGCCACCACTGCGTCTGCATGGAGCTGCGCCCCTCCTCGATGAGCAGCCCGAGGGCCGGCTCGGGTGGGTTCACCCCGAGGCCGAGGAAGGCGAGGGTGGCCTCGAGGATGATGACCGCAGCGAGGGTGAGCGTGAGGTTGACGACGATCGGCCCGACGGTGTTGGGCAGCATGTGTCGGAAGATGATCCGGAGGTCGGTCGCGCCCGAGGCGCGCGCGGCCTGCACGAATTCCTTCTCGCGCAGGGAGAGGAAGACCCCGCGCACGATCCGGGCGAGGGAGACCCACACGAGCAGGCCGATGATCACCGCCACGCGGAAGGGCTGCCCCCGCCCGAAGAACGTCGCGGCGACGAGGAGGATGGCGAGGAGCGGGACGATGAGGACGAGGTCGGTGAGCCGCATGAGCAGCGAGTCGATCCAGCCGCGGTAGAAGCCGGCGACGGCCCCGATCGTCGTGCCGACGATGACGGCGATGATCCCCGCGACCCCGGCGGCGATGAGCGAGGTCCTCGTGCCGAAGAGCACACGGCTGAAGTAGTCCCGTCCGAGCTGGTCGGTGCCGAAGAAGTGGTTCTGCTCGAGGGTCGGCGGCGTCGAGCGCATGACGACGTTGATCTCGTCGTACTCGTACGGCGCGACCCACTGGGCGTTGAAGGCGGCGAAGGTGACGAGCAGTAGGAAGATGAGGCTGCCCATCGCGAGCTTGTGGCGCACGAACTTCCGACGGAAGAGCTGCCACTGGCTCCGCGACTCGATGGCGATGCCCTCGGTGGCGTCGACCTCGTCGGCGAGGCGCTGATCGACGTTCTCGCCCGCCGGCGGCACGCCCTGACCGGCGGCGGCGCGAGCCTCGTCGCGTTGGCGCACGTCGTCAGTCATACCGGATCCTTGGGTCGAGGTAGCCGTAGATGAGGTCGGCGATGAGGTTGAAGATGACGATGATCACCGAGACGATGACGAGCCAGGCCATGATCGGGTAGGGGTCGCGGCGGCCCAACTGGAGGATGAAGTAGCGGCCCATCCCGTCGAGGCCGAAGACCGTCTCGATGACGATCGCCCCCGACATGAGCGTGCCGAAGGACAGGGCCGCGACGGTGATCGTCGGGATGAGCGCGTTGCGCATCGCGTGACGGGTGGTGATCTTGCCCTCGCGCAGCCCCTTCGCCCGCGCGGTGCGGACGTAGTCGGAGTTGATGACCTCGAGCATGGAGGCGCGCATGTAGCGGCTGTAGCTCGCGATGGAGAAGATCGCGAGCGAGATCACCGGCAGGACGAGGTGGTGCATGCGGTCGAGCGCGAACGCGATGCCCGTGCCGGGATCGGCCGAGGAGAGGTTCGCGATCGGGAAGACCCGCACCCCCGTCGCGAAGAAGATCTGCACGACGATGAGCTGGAGGATGAGGGCGAACCAGAACGACGGCATCGAGTAGCCGAAGAAGCTGATCGTCGTCGTGGCGTAGTCGAAGACGCTGTACTGCCGCTTCGCGGAGATCGTGCCCAGCGCGATCGCGACGACGAAGGCGAGGACCTCCGCGGCGATGACGAGCTGGAGGGTGTTGCCCATGACGCGCTGGAGGTCGGGCCAGATCGGTCGCGGGGAGAGGAGGTAGTCCCCGAAGCCCGCGGCGGGGATGTCGGTGACCCACCGCCAGTACTGCACGTAGAACGGCTGGTCGAGGCCTCGCGACTCCCGGATCTGGTCGATCTGCTCCTGGGTGATGTTGGGCGCCTGGCGGAGCTCCTGCAGCGGGTCGCCGGTGATCGTGACCGCGCCGAAGATGATGAAGGTGGCCAGCACGATGACCGGGATCGAGATGAGCATGCGCCTGAGGGCGTACTGGAACACGTGGCCGGTCCTTCTCCACTGGGCGACCGTGCGGGCCCGGGGGCTGCGGGACCCCGGAACGCGGAACGGGGCCGGGGGCCCGGTGACCGCCGTCTGGCGGCCACCGGTGCGAGGCTAGCGCCTGCCCCCCGGCCCCGTCACGTTGGAGCCGGTGCTGCGCGTGCTACTGCGTCATCGCCCACTCGGCCGAGTTCCAGAACTGCGTCTGGTTCGTGGCGTTGAGCTGCGGGCCGGTGATCGTGTCGTCCCAGGCGAGGAGCTGGGGCTGCTGGAAGAGCGGCACGATCGGCACGCCCTCCGACATCATCTCGGCGACCTCGTTCCACAGCGCCGCCTGCTCGTCGGCGTCGACGGTCTGGGCGGCCTCGTCCATGAGGGCGCTGGCCTCCTCGTCGCACCACACCGTCCAGTTCTGCGGACGGGGCTGCGGGTCCTCGCCCTCCTCGAAGTCACAGCCGTAGATGTTGCGGTTGGCCGTGGGGTCCGGCGAGCCGACCCAGGCGAAGAGCGCGATGTCGTAGTCGCAGATGCCGTCGCACGCCTCGGGGGTGTTGAGGCGGT
>SLNF01000156.1 GCA_007133145.1 Nitriliruptorales bacterium | reverse complement strand
GGCGACCACGACTGGGCGATCACCGCCGAGGTGGACCTCGCCGCCTCCGACGCGGCCGGCGCCGCGGCGCTGCGCATCCTCGAGGTCGGCGATGGCTGAGGCGCGCTTCGCGGCGGCCGCCTCGCGGGCCGCCGACCCGCCAGCGGCGGTCGACGAGGTCGCCGAGGCGTTGCGGACGGAGCTCGGCGGGGCCGCACCGACGCTCCTGCTCGCCTTCCTCGGCCCTGCCCACGCAGTGGCGGCCGAGGCCGTGAGCGAGCGGCTGCGGGTGACCCTCGCGCCGGCGCACCTCCTCGGTGCCACCGCAGCCGGCGTCGTCGCCGGAGGCCGCGAGATCGAGGGCGACCCGGCCCTGTCGGTGTGGGCCGCGAGCCTGCCCGGCGCCGAGGTCCGGACGCTGCGCTACCACCCGCCGAGCGAGTCGGGCCTCGCCGAGGCCTCGACCCTCGCCGCCGCCGGGCTGTGGCCGGCACCGCCCGCCTCGGCCGACGCGATGGTCGTCCTCGCGGACCCCTTCACGACCCCGGCCGCGCCGCTGCTCGAGTGGCTCGACGAGCGCCGTCCCGACACGATCGTGACCGGCGCGCTCGCGAGCGGCGCGGGCGAGCCGGGCGGCAACCGGCTCCTCATCGACCACGCCGTGGAGGACAGCGGCGCCGTCGCCGTCGCCCTCAGCGGGGTGCGGGCACGCGCCATCGTGAGCCAGGGCTGCCGTCCGGTCGGACAGGGCTTCACCGTCACCCGGGCGCGCATGACGCTCCTCGAGGAACTCGGCGGCTCACCGGCGCTGACCCGGCTGCGCGAGGTCTACGCGGCGGCCTCGCCGGAGGACCGCGAGCGCCTCGGCGCCGGCGTCCACCTCGGCGTCGTCATCGACGAGTACCGCGAGGACTTCGGCCGCGGGGACTTCCTCATCCGCTCGGTGCTCGGCTCGCCGGAGGGCAGCACGGCGGTGCTCGTCGACGAGCAGATCGAGGTCGGTCAGACGGTGCAGTTCCACGTGCGCGACGCCGACAGCGCCGACGAGGACCTGCGGTCGGTGCTCGGACACGCTGCCGCCGAGGTCTCTCCACCGGGCGCGCTGCTCTTCACCTGCACCGGCCGGGGTGCCGGGCTCTTCGACCTCCCCGACCACGACGCGGCCCTCGCCCACGAGCACCTCGGAGGACCGGCACTCGGCGGCATGCTCGCCGCCGGCGAGATCGGGCCGGTCGGGTCGCGGACGTTCCTGCACACCTTCACCGCGAGCCTGCTGCTCATCCACGGTCTGC
Source organism: Nitriliruptorales bacterium (assembly GCA_007133145.1). Taxonomy (GTDB): domain Bacteria; phylum Actinomycetota; class Nitriliruptoria; order Euzebyales; family Egibacteraceae; genus T1Sed10-49. The sequence continues at coordinate 2,329 of SLNF01000156.1, read as the reverse complement.
GTGAGGACACCGCAGGCGGCGTGCCGGGGCCTGCGACGCCGTAGGCCGCGCTCCCGCTCGGGCAACACCCCCCGGCAGCCACTCGGGGCCGACGGGGTCACAGCGCCGCCCGCGGCTCGGGCAGCGCCCTCCTGCGCCACTCGCCGCCGAACGGCCCGGGCCGTCCCTCGCCGGGCGACCACGGCCCAGGGGGTCGTTCGTCCTACCCGGCATCCCTGCGTCGCGGCAGAGTTGCCAAGAGCGGCCCAGGGAGAAGCGGCCCTCGAGGAGGAGGCCAGCATGACCGAGGAGACGGCAGCACCGGCCACCCGCGTGGTCGTGGAGAACAGCGACCGCCGCGCCGGGGAGGCGCAGGTCGCCGCGCTCTCCCAGGCCGGGTTCGACGTGACCTACTGCGCGGGCCCCGCGTCGCTGCCGGGGGGGATGTGCCCAGCGGTCGACGGCACCGGCTGCTCTCTGCTCGACGACGCCGACATCGTCGTCCACGACCTCGAGCTCAGCGACCCCTCGAGCCGTGAGATCCTGGACCAGCTGCGGCGCTTCTACCCCGAGGTCGACGTCGTCGTGGAGGCGCCCAGGGACGTCGCCGCCACCTACGCCCGTGAGCTCTCCGGCTGCCACGTCTTCGCACCGCACGACATGGACCGCCTCGTCGAGGTCGTCCGCGAGGTAGCCGGGGAGAACGCGGCCTAACCAACGCGGCGCCACACGGCGCCGACGGTTCCGCCCGTGGTCACGCCATGGGGTCACCAAGCTCTTCGCGACGACGCGCGAGCAGCTCCTCGAGGAAGGCCGCGACCGCATCGTCGGCATGGTGGCCGATGACGCGCTCGGACACGGCGTGCACCGAGGGGCGCGCGTTCTCGACGGCGACGGGCAAGCCGACCATCTCGAGCCACTCGGCGTCGGTGTCCGCGTCGCCGGCGCCGGCGCAAGCCTCCGGTGGGATACCGAGCCGGTCAAGCACGAGGCGCAACGCCCCCGCTTTGCCGTCGCCCTCGATCGCCGTCTCGAGGAAGATGTCGAGCGAGCGCACAAGCTCGGGGACCTCCTCCCGCAGCTCCTCGGCCACGACGTCGAGACGCTCGGGCTCGGCCCCGACGAGGACCTTCACGATGGGCCCCTCGAGCACCGGCGCCAGCGGTCCGAGTCGTAACGGCTCGTCGTTGAGATCCTCGAGCACTTGGAGGAGGGGGTCCGGCTCCTCGGCGTACATCGCCTCGGGGGTCCACAAGGTCACGGCGAGGTCACGGGCTTCTGCCACCGCGAGGATGCGCTCCACGAGCTCGGGGTCGAGCGCCTGCTCTCGCAGTCGTTCACCGGTCTCGGGATCCTCGATGACCGCGCCCGTGCATGCGATGAAGGGCGTCCTCAAGCCCGCCTGCGCGACGATGTGCCTCGTCGCAGCCACCGTGCGCCCCGTCACGATGATGACGGCGATGCCCGCGCGCTCGAGCGCAGAGAGTGCGGCGATGGCCCGGGAGCTCACCTGGTGGTCAGTGCCGGCGAGTGTGCCGTCGACATCGAGCGCGACGGCACGGATCGTGGGTGCCTGCTCGTCCATCATGGCGGTCCGTCTCCAAGAGGGGCCCCGATCCTCGCATGCGCGTGCGAGCCGCGCTCGCCGGGCGGCGCCTCGACGCGGCCCGGCCGACGGGGCACTGCGGTGCGCCGACCGCCGCAGGTGACGACGGTGCGTCGCCCGGCGCCGTGGCCCCCCGCTGCGGAGGTGCATCTCGGTCGGTCCCTGAGGGCGGCGTGGGCTGCGAGGGGGTCCGCGAGCCGTTGGGAGGAGCGCATCGTCTCGGTGGGCGGACCCCCGCCGTGGTCGAGGCCAAGGTAGCCGCGGCGTCCTCGGAGCAGCGGGCCGACTGGCGCGAGCGCAGAGGCAGGGACGGCGGCGTCGTCGGCGCCAAAGTAGTCCACAAGATTTATTGAAAACTCTTGACAGCCACCGTCATACAGGGCATACTTCGAACATGCATTCGACAGCACAGCGGAGCCGGCACCACCACCACCCCACCAGCTGCCACCACCCCCACACACCCGCCGCCGCGGTGATCCTCGCCGCCGAAGACCAAGCCGGCTACACCACCAGCGACGACGCCGACGCCACCACCGGTGCCGGTGCCGGTGCCGGTGCCGGTGCGGGTGCGGGTGGGCGTGGTGGTGGGGACATCTCCGTCGCAGGGATCCTTGAGACCATCGGCGAGACGCTGGGGCAGCTGGCAGGCCTGCCGTTGGGTGGGGCGCTGGGTGATGATGAGCTGCTCGACGCCCACAGCACCCTCACCGGCCTGCTCGCGCGGGTGCACCGCGAGCGGCTGCG
>SLNF01000226.1 GCA_007133145.1 Nitriliruptorales bacterium | reverse complement strand
GCGCGGCCTCGCGCCCGAGGATGCGCGTGACCGGCACCGGGAGTCCGCCCGGGGCGCCGGGCGGCCGCGCCTCCACGGGGTCGGGCGAAGGGCGGGGCGCGCCCGGGTCGACTGGGAGGGGACCGGGCGCCGGCGCGGACCGTCCGACGGGGACGCGCTGACCGAGGACCTCGGCGTGGATCCCCTCGAGCAGGGGCGAAGGGTCGAGGCCGAGCTCCTCGGCGAGGAGCTCCCGGACGTCGGCGTAGACCTGCACGGCCTCGGCCTGACGGCCGCTGCCGGCGAGGGCGAGCATGAGCTGGCCGCGCAGCCGCTCGCGCAGGGGGTGCGCCGCGACGAGCGACTCGAGCTCGGCGATGACCGCGTCGTGCTGGCCGAGCGCGAGCCGCGCCTCCACCAGCGCCTCACGGGCCGCCAGACGTCGCTCGCCGAGACGCCGCGCCTCCGCGGAGGCCCACGGGGCGTCGACGTCCTCGAGCGCCTCGCCGCGCCAGAGCGCGAGGGCGTCGACGAGCCCACGCACGGCTCGCTCGGCGTCGCCATCAGCGAGCGCGCGGCGACCGTCGGCGGCGCCGCGCTCGAAGCGCCGCGCGTCGATGGCCTCGTCGGTGGCCTCGAGACGGTAGCCACCGGCCGTGGTGACGAGCGCCGTCGACGCACCTCCCTCGGCGAGGCGCGACCGGACCTGGAAGACGAGCTGCTGGAGGGCGTTGGCGGCCCGCGCCGGCGGGTGGCCGCGCCAGAGGACGTCGATGAGCTCGGCGGAGGGCACGGCCTGCCGCGCGCGGGCGACGAGCAGGGCCAGCAGCTCACGCTGCCGCCCACCGGGTACCCGCAACGGGGCACCGTCGCGGTGCAGCTCCAGCGGTCCGAGGATGCCGTAGTCCACGCGCGCCTCCGGTGGCGGAGTCTAGTCGGGCGCGGGCCGCCGGGGACCTGAGACGCCTGTGATGCGAACCAAAGCGCGTCCTCAGCGGCGCCTGGCACCGTTGCCTGCACCCAGCCACGACCGTCGGCCAGCGAGCAGGGGAGGAGGCGCACGTGATCATTCTCGACGAGGTGACGGTGCGCTTCGGCGGGCTGCACGCCCTCCACCGCGTGAGCCTCGCGGTCCGCCGCGGGGAGACGATGGGGCTGCTCGGCGGGCCGGGCGCCGGCAAGAGCACGCTGCTGGCCCTGCTCGCCGGCCTCCTGCGGCCGCACCACGGGCGGGTCCGCATCGACGGCCTCGACCCCGTCACCGACGCGTCGGCGCTGCGGGCGCGGCTCGGTCCTGTCGAGCTCGTGGGGCCCGCTGCCGACGCGCCGGGGTGGGCGTCACCGACCGCAGGGGTCGGACTCGTCCTCGTCGACGCACCCGTCGCGACACCCACCGTGCCCGAGGGGGCGACCGCGGTCATCGCGAGCCGGGACCCCAGCGCCCTCGCCTGGGACTGCGACCGCCTCACCGTGCTCGAGCACGGTCGGGTCGTCGCCCGGTCGCACGTCCCACAGGGACGTGACGGCGACCGACCACCGCCCAACGGCCAGCACCGAGGAACGACACCGAGGAGGAACGGACCATGAAGACGCTCATCTACGGCGCGGGACCGCTCGGCAGCCTCATGGCGGCGCGCCTGCACGAGGCCGGCCACGACGTCGCCCTGCTCGCGCGGGGCCAGCGACTGCTCGATCTCCGCCGCCACGGGGTCGTGCTCGAGGAGGAGGGCTCCGAGCACAGGGAGGTCGTGCACGTGCCGGTCGTCGAGGCCCTCGACCCCGACGACGACTACGACCTCGTCATGGTCGTCATGCGCAAGAACCAGGCCGAGGAGATCCTGCCGACGCTCGCCGCGAACGACCGCGTCGGCACGTTCCTCTTCATGATGAACAACGCCGAGGGCCCCGGGCCCCTCGTCGACGCGCTCGGCGCCGACCGGGTGATGCTCGGGTTCCCCCTGCCAGGTGGCAGCCGCGAGGGTCACGTCGTCCGCATCGTGCCGGTCAACGAGCGCGCGACCTCCACCTTGCCGATCGGTGAGGTCGACGGCCGGACCCGCGCGCGCACCCGCGAGGTCGCCGCGCTCCTCGAGAGCATGCGGGGCTACGAGGTCGACGTCCGCGACGACATGCCGGCGTGGCTGAAGTACCACGCAGCGGTGACGATCCTCGGCCTCTCCCCGGCGATCTACGCCGCAGGGATCGACATGGAGCGCCTCGGCCGTACCCGTGACCTGCTCGTGCTGACGATCCGCAGCATCAAGGAGGCCTTCCGCGGGCTGCGCAAGGACGTCGGCATCCCCCCGGCGCCGCGCTCGTTCCGCCTCCTCGAGCTCACGCCCGAGCCCGTCCTCGTCGCGCTCTTCGCCGCCCCGATGCGCAAGGGGCAGGCCAGGTCGAGCATCGAGGGTCACACCGCGGCCGCCCGTGACGAGGTCGTCCACGTCGGCGGTGAGCTGCTCGCCGAGCTGCGGGAGGCCGGCGCCGAGATCCCCTCGATCGAGCGCATGCTCGCCCACTGGGACGCCGACGAGCCGCTGTACCCCGACGGCATGCGCGGCATCCCGATGCGGTGGGGCGGCCTCGTCGGTCCCGCCGCAGCCCTCGTCGCGCTCGGGGCCGCAGCGGCCCTCGCACGGCGCTGAGCGGCCGTCGCCACCCCAGCCCCCGCCACGCCCGCCCCACGAGCGAAGGAGCCACCATGCGCCCCCAGACCACCCCACCCCCGACCCACGTCCTCACGCGTGACGGCAGCCGACTCCACGCTTGGCTGCACGGCCCGGCGGACGCACCGCTCGTCGCCTTGACCCACGGTCTCTCCCTCGACCACCGGGCCTTCGACCAGCAGGTCCCCGCGCTGGTGGCGGCCGGCTACCGCGTCCTGACCTGGGACGTCCGGGGACACGGCCGCAGCCAGCCGATGGGGGAGCGGATGAGCCTCGAGGCCGTCGCCGACGACCTCCTCGCGCTGCTCGAGGAGGTCGACACCGAGCGGGCGGTGCTCGTCGGCGAGTCCTTCGGCGGCATGGCGATCCAGGAGGCGCTGCGACGCGCTCCCGATCGCGTCGTCGGGCTCGTCGTGATCGGCGCACCGCCACTGACCAGCCAGCCCAACGTGCTGCTGCGGGGACTGCAACGACTGCGGATCCAGATGATCAAGCTCTGGCCCGACCGCCTGCTGCGACGCGTCTTCACCAGCATGGTCTCCCGGCATCCCGAGGTACGTCGCTACGTCGCCGAGGCGACGGCGCAGCTACCGAAGCGCTCGTTCGTCGCGGCGTCGGCCGCGGCGATGCAGGGTCACCTCGAGACCGCCCCACCGCTGCCGCCCGACGTGCCCCTGCTGCTGGCCTGCGGCGAGCGGGAGGAGCGGCCGATCGCGCGGGCCATGCGCGCCTGGGCCGACGAGCAGGGCGGGGCCCGCCTCGTCGTCGTGCCCGACGCCGGCCACCTCGTCAACCAGGAGCAGCCCGAGGACCTCAATACCGCCCTGTTGGACTTCCTCGCGGCCCACCACCCGGCGAGCTAGGCCAGCGGAGCTGGGCTGGGACTCGAGCGCGAAGGCGCGCCGCCGTGATCCGAGGCGTCGCCGGTCTGGCTCGCCGCCGCCGGACCAGGTCGCAGGCCCGGGCGCCGGCGCGCCT
>SLNF01000260.1 GCA_007133145.1 Nitriliruptorales bacterium | reverse complement strand
GTTGACGCCCTGACCCTCGATGTCTCCGGGCTCGTCGTCGCCGGCGAAGAAGTACAGCGGCCAGCCGTCGTAGGTCACCTGCGTCGTGCCGTCCTCGCGCTCGATCGTGCCGAGGAGGTCGGCGTCGACGCCGGGTGCCGCGATCGGGTCGGCGTCGGTCGTCAGCGGCGGCCAGGCCTCGAGGCAGTCGCCCTCGCAGTTGCTCTCACCTGGCTCGTCGCTGTCGAAGCGGTAGAGGCTCAGCCCCGTCGTGCTGTCGGCGAGATAGCGCTCCAGCGAGAGCGCCCCCAGCGCGACGCGGGCGGCGCGCTCGCTCGCGGCCTCCTGCGCCGCGGCGACGGTGTCGCCGTCGACGACCACGTCGCCGCCGAAGACATGCAAGGTCGCGACGTCGTCGGCGTACTCGGCGAGGAAGTCGGCGGTGGGCTGCGGCAGCGACCCGGTGAGCAGCAGCGGCGCCTGCGCAGCGCCGAGGTAGGGCGCGGCGGCGAGGGCGTCGGCGCCGTCGAAGGCGTCCGCACCGGTGGCAAGACCCACGTTGGCCGGGTCGAAGTCGAGGTTGCCGACGAAGAAGCGTGCGACCTCGGCGGCGGTCTCGTCGCGGTCAGCGCCGGCGAGACGGGCGACGTCGTAGTCCTCCGCGAGGGCCTCGGCGACGTCGTCGCTGACCGCGCTCGGCCCACCGAGGATCGCGACCTGGTCGACGTCGAGGTCGGCCAGCGCCGTGGTCGTGGCCTCGGGCAGCGCGTCGGTGTCGGTGAGCAGGATCGGGTGGGTGCCGGCGTAGGCGCCAGGCCCCGCGGCGATCGCGTCGGGGAAATTGCGACCGTCGGCGAGCAGCACCGTCGAGGCGCCGTCGACCTCACCGATCTCGCCACCGAGGCCCTCGGTGACGATCGCCGCGGCGACCTCCGCGGCGGTGGCGAAGCGGTCGTCGCCGGCGATGCGGTTCGTCGCGACACCGAGGTCGGCGACCTCGTCGGCCACAGCGGGGCTGATGGCCGCATCGCCCCCGAGGAGGTGGACGGTCTCGGGATCGAAGTCGCTGATGGCGTCGGCCACGGCGTCAGGAAGCGTCGCCGTGCGGGTCAACAGGATCGGGCCCTCGACGACGCCGGCGAGCGCCGCGGCCGACAGCGCGTCGGCGAAGTCCTCGCCAGTGGCGAGCAGGACGTCGTCGACGGCGTCAGGGTCGGGGAAGGCCGCCTCGGCGACCTCGACGGCGGTCTCGTAGCGGTTCGCACCGTCGTTGCGGACCTCCTCGGCGGCATCGGCGTTGGCGGTCGCCGGCCAGGCGAGCAATGCCGCGGCAGCGAGCGCCAGAGCGAGCGCGGAGACGAACCACGCTCTGGAACGGGCGGACGTCGTGTGCATCGTGCGGACCTTTCGCTCGAGACCCAGGGGCAACGTTGGGATCCCCCCTGGCATGCTTTGTCCTCACTGACCGCCGGGCACCTACCCGGAGGCGGTACGCACCATGCGTTGGGTGGGCGGCCACGGCGCGCGCGGGCCCCGATCGGTCGCTCACGCTGCCTGGGACCCCGCTCTCCACAGGCGATGACCGGCGATCGCCGCGATCGAGTCGTGGTCATGCTCTCCTCGTTGCGGCACTGGCGAGCGAACGCGCCGGTGTGAGCGAGGGGCAGGTGCTGAGGGCATTGCCAACGGCCTCGAGGAGCGCGACCATGACGGCATCACGTGAGGACGTCTACCAGCACCTCGTCGAGGTCCACGGAGAGGAGGGCGCGCGAGCGATCATGGCGATGCTGCCGCCCTCCCGGTGGGAGGATCTCGCGACGAAGGCGGACCTCCGAGCGCTCGAGACGCGCCTTGACGGCATCACCCACCGCCTCGACGCCATCGACGACCGGTTCACCGCCACCGACGACCGCCTCGACGCCATCAGCGGGCGCTTCACCGCCATCGACGAACGCCTCGACGGCATCACCCACCGCCTCGACGCCATCGACGAACGCCTCGACGGCATCACCCACCGCCTCGACGCCATCGACGACCGGTTCACCGCCATCGACGACCGGTTCACCGCCATCGACGACCGGTTCACCGCCATCGACGACCGGTTCACCGCCATCGAGCATCGCTTCGACGGCACCGATCAACGGATCATGAGCTTGGAGCACTCGCTCAGCGGGCAGATGGCCGCGCTGCAGACCTCCCTCGAGGGTGAGCTCGCCACCTTGCGTGCCGTGATGGTCAGCGGACGACAGATCGCGCTCACGATGGCCGCTTCGGTCGCCGCGATCGGGGCGCTCGCGGTCGCGCTCGCCGCCTTGCTCGCCTGACCGACCTCACCGGCCTGCCCCATGCGGGGATCGATGCGGTGCCCCACCGACGTCCCCGACCGTGCTGACCCGCTGGCCGAGGACCCACATGGGACCCGACCTCGAGCCCCGTCGTGGCGACCCGAGGGCCCGGCCGCAGGCCGGGCCCCGGTGGCGCCTGGTCACGCCAGGCGTCGGATGGTCGCGAGTCAGTCGGCGATGGTCACGCGCCACTCGTTGGCGAGCGGCACCGCGACCACGACGAGGGTGACCTCGTCATCGGCGGTCAGCGCCGTGCCGATGGCGGCCTCCCAGTCGCCGCGCGCCTCCTCGACGGCGTCGACGAAGTAGCGCTGGGTCGCCGCGGTGGTGTAGCCGGGCGGGTCGAGGGTGTAGTTGAACCCGGTCTTGAGGAAGCCGTCGGGCAGCTCGAGGGTGAGCTGGTTGAGCGCCGGCGTGATCACGGTGACCTCGCCGGTGAGGTCGGCGTCCACGACGGCGAGCACCTCGTCGGTGGCCGTGGCGGCGTCACCGGGCTGGTAGGCCACCTCGTCGCCGAGCGAGAGCAGCCCGGCCATGTCGGCGGGCTGGCGCAGCGTGCCGTCGTAGAGGAGGTCGTCGGGGGCACTGAACAGCACGGTCTGCGTCAGACCTGGCCCCTGACTGAAGGTGACGTCGGCGGCGCCGAAGGCGAGCACGTAGCCGGTGAGCTCCGGCGGCGCGGCGTTGGTGAGCTCGAAGCGCCATTCGCCGGCGGCGAAGGAGGCGAGCAGCAGGTCGCCGAGCGAGAGGTCGGCGGCGAAGTCGGCCTGAGTGACCTCGGCGCCGTCGACGAGGTAGGTCGCATCGGGGTCGGGGGTGTTGCCGGGGAAGGTGCCGAGCAGCGGGAACTGCGGCAGCGCGGCGTCGTCGTCGGGGTTGGGGTCGATGACGATCGCGGGGGCAACCGCCTGGGCCACGGTGCCCTCGGCGGCGTCGTTGGCGAGGTCGATGGCGATCTCGCCGGCGGCTGCCTCGTCGACCGCGATGCCGTCGCCGATGCTGGCGTTGGCGTCGAAGCCGGCCTTGCTGCGGGTGGCGCCGTCGACGGTGAAGACCGCGCCGGGGTCGTCGACGAGCGGCTGGATGTCCCGCAGCTCGACGCCGGAGACCGGCTCGATGATCGACCACGTTCCGCCGACCCTGCCGAGGGTGCCATCAGTGAGGTCGCTGGCCGCGACCTGGATCACGTTCCAGGTCGTCGTCCCGTCGGCCTCATCGGTGACCTCGAGGCGGTTGGGCACGCCGATCGTGGCCTCGAAGAGCCCGACGCTGACGGCGGCCCCGTCGCGCTGGAACGCGTC
>SLNF01000047.1 GCA_007133145.1 Nitriliruptorales bacterium | reverse complement strand
CTAGCCGGTGCCGAAGAGCCGGTCGCCGAAGTCGCCGAGGCCGGGGACGATGTAGCCGACGTCGTTGAGGCGCTCGTCGAGCGCGGCGGTGACGATCGCGACGTCGGGGTGCTCGGCGGCGAGCCGCGCCACCCCCTCGGGCGCGGCGACGACGCAGACGAGCTGGATCGCCCTCGCGCCGCGCTCCTTGAGCAGCGACGCGGCGAAGGCCGCCGAGCCCCCGGTCGCGAGCATCGGGTCGAGCAGCAGGACCGAGCGCCCGTCGAGCGGGGGGACCTTGAGGTAGTAGGAGACCGGCTGCAGCGTCTCCTCGTCGCGCTCGAGCCCGGCGTAGCCCACCCCGACGTCGGGCAACAGCTCGGTGGCGGCCTCGAGCAGCCCCAGGCCGGCCCGCAGGATCGGCACGGCGACGACCCCTCCACCGAGGACCCGCGCGGAGGTCTCCTCGATCGGTGTGGCCACCGTGGTCGACGTCGTCGGCAGGTCGCGGGTGGCCTCGAGGATGAGCACCGTCGACAGCCGCCGCGCGAGGTGGCGGAAGCGCTCGGGCTCGGTCCGCTCGTCGCGTAGCCCGGTGAGCAGGTGCGCGGCGAGGGGGTGGTCGACGATCGTCAGCGGTGGTGAGGGGCGCTCCATGGCGGCGCATCGTAGCCGCCGTCGCCGACGGTCGTACGATCGCGCTCGGAGGCTCTCGTGGACTACACTCTGGCCACCGCACCACCCAGCAGTGCAGCAGGCCAGGCGACGCCTTCCCCTCCCCCTGAGCGCTGCCCCCTGCGCCCGACGTTGGCGTGACCATCCAGGAGGTAGGCCCACCATGTCCCGAACACGATGGATGACCCTGCTCGCGCTCCTGCTCGCCCTCGCCCTCGCCGTCGCGGCGTGCGCCGAGGACGAGGTCGACGAGGAGCCCGAGGAGGAGCCCGAGGACGACACCGAGGAGGTCGACGAGCCCGAGGACGACGAGGACGACGACGTCGCCGAGGAGCCCGAGGACGACGCTGTCGACCCCGAGGACGTCGTCGACGAGGAGATCGGCGTCTCCCTCGACGACCTCTGTGAGCAGAACAGCGACGTCGAGGCCCCCGAGGGCTTCCGCATCGGCCTCATCACCGACATCGGCTCGATCGACGACGGCACGTTCAACACCCTCGCCTTCCGCGGGGTGAGCGCGATCGAGGACTGCTTCGACGTCGAGCTCGACCTCATCGAGACGCAGTCGGAGGCCGAGCTCGAGCAGAACATCGACGCGATGCTCGAGAACGACCCCGACGTCGTCGTGACGAACGGCTTCCTCATCGAGGACGCCACCGCCGCCGCGGCCGAGGCCAACCCCGACGTCGACTGGATCGGCGTCGACCAGTTCCAGGAGGAGTTCCCGGAGAACTACGTCGGCATCCAGGCGCGTGAGGACCAGGGCGGCTACCTCGCCGGGACCGCCGCGGGCCTGCTCACCGAGTCCAACGTCATCGGCATCATCGGCGGTCCCGAGTCGGTGCCCCCGATCCCGCGATTCGCCAACGCCTACCAGGTCGCCGCGGAGCGGGCCAACCCCGACGTCACGACCCAGATCGTCTACCACGACTCCTTCACCGACCCCGCCGCGGGCGCCTCGACGGCCACGGCGATGATCGGTGAGGGCGCCGACGTGATCATGGGCGCCGGCGGCGCGACCGGCTCCGGCGGCATCCGCGAGGCGGCCGACCAGGGCGCCTGGGTCATCGGCGTCGACGTCGACGAGTACTTCACGACCTTCGGCGACGGTGAGACCCCCGGTGCGGACCGCCTCGTGACGAGCGCCCTCAAGCGCATCGACGTCGGCATCTTCGAGCTCGCCGTCGAGGCCATCGAGGGCACCTTCGATGGTCGTCTCTACACGCTCACGGTGGGCAACGGCGGCATCGCCTACAGCCCGACGCACGACGCCGACATCCCCGACGAGGTCCTCGACGCGCTCGACGTCGCGCTGGCTGACCTCGCCGACGACGACTACGACACCGGCGTCGACCCCATCACCGGCGAGCTCCTCGAGTAGTGGACTCGTCGGTGGGCTAGCATCCCGGGCGCCGGGGCCGTGTCGGGCCCCGGCGCCGTCCACATCCTCGAGGAGCGAGCAGCGTGAGCGAGGCCGCCTCCGCCTCCCGGCGCCCCGTCGTGCTCGAGGCGCGCGGGATCACGAAGCGCTTCCCCGGCGTCGTGGCCAACGACAGCATCGACTTCGCCCTGCGCGAGGGCGAGATCCACTGCCTGCTTGGCGAGAACGGCGCGGGCAAGTCCACCCTCGTCAACATCGTCTTCGGGCTCTACGAGGCCGACGAGGGCGAGCTGCGCGTCCGCGGGGAGCCCGCGAGCTTCCGCTCTTCGGCCGATGCGATCGCCGCGGGCATCGGCATGGTCCACCAGCACTTCCAGCTCATCCCCGTGCTCAGCGTCTGGGAGAACGTCGTCCTCGGCGCCGAGCTCACGAAGGGCCCGCTGCTCGACCGCGCCGCCGCGCGTGAGCGCGTCGCCGAGCTCAGCGAGCGCTACGGCCTCGCCGTCGACCCCGACGCCCGCACCGGCGACCTCTCCGTCGGCGCGCAGCAGCGGGTCGAGCTCCTCAAGGCGCTCTACCGTGAGGCCGACATCCTCATCCTCGACGAGCCCACCGCGGTGCTCACCCCCCAGGAGGTCGACGGCTTCTTCGAGGTCGTGCGCAGCCTCCTCGAACGGGGCATCTCCATCGTCTTCATCACCCACAAGCTGCGCGAGGTCCTTGCCGTCGCCGACGACATCACCGTCCTGCGCGGGGGCAGGGTCGCCGGCACCGCCGATCCGGCGACGGCCACCCAGGCCTCCCTCGCCGGGCTCATGGTCGGTCGTGAGGTCGTCTTCGGCGTCGACAAGGCCCCCGCGAGCCCCGGCGAGGTCGTGCTCGCGACCGAGCGGCTCACCGTCGCCGACGACCGGGGCGTCGCGATGGTGCGCGACCTCGACCTCGAGCTGCGCGCCGGGGAGATCCTCGGCATCGCCGGGGTCGAGGGCAACGGCCAGCGCGAGCTCGTCGAGGCGCTCACCGGGATCCGCCAGCCGTTGTCGGGCCGCATCACCATCGGCGGCCGGGACATGACCCGGGCCACCCCGCGGCAGATCTCCGACGCCGGCGTCGGCCACGTCCCCGAGGACCGCGGCAAGGACGGCCTCGTGGCGAGCTACCCGCTCGACGACAACCTCGTTCTCAACGCCTACCACCGGCAGCCGTTCAGCCGCCGGTTCGTGATGCGGCGCGGCCCCATCCGCGAGCACGCCGAGCGGCTCATCGCCGACTACGACGTGCGCACCCCCTCGGCGAGGGTGCCGGCGGGCACGCTCTCGGGTGGCAACCAGCAGAAGCTCGTCATCGCCCGGGAGCTCTCGCGCGAGCTCGACCTCCTCGTCGTCGCCCAGCCCACCCGCGGCCTCGACGTCGGCTCGATCGAGTTCATCCACCGCCAGCTCGTCGCCCGACGCGACGACGGCGTCGCGGTGCTGCTCGTGAGCGCCGAGCTCGACGAGATCCTCAACCTCGCCGACCGCATCGGCGTGCTCTACCGCGGCCACTTCGCCGACGTCGTCGACCGGGCGGAGGCCACCCGCGAAAGCCTCGGCCTGCTCATGGCCGGGGTGCGTGCCAGCGAGGAGGTCGCCTGATGGCGCAGGATCCCCACGAGGGCGGCCGGCCGCCGGAGGGACGCGGGCCAGCCGGTGAACGCCGCGGCGCCGTGGCGTTGCTCGAGACCTACCACCGCCTCGCGCCGGTCACCGTTCCCCTCTACGCCCTCCTGCTCGCCCTGCTCGTCGGCGCGGTCGTCATGCTCGCCGCCGGGGCCAACCCCTTCGAGGCCTACGGCGCGCTGTTCGCCGGGGCCTTCGGCAACCCCGAGCGGATCGTGCGCACCCTCGTGCGCTCGACGCCCTACGTCGTCGCCGGGATCGCCGTCGCGCTCGCCTACCGCGCGGGGCTCTTCAACATCGGCGTCGAAGGGCAGCTGCTCATCGGGGGACTCACCGGCGTGTGGGTCGGCACGATGGGCGCGCTCGCCGGCCTGCCGGCGATCCTCTTCGTGCCGCTCGTGCTCCTCGCCGGCGCGGTCGGCGGGGCGCTGTGGGCCGGCATCCCGGGCGTGCTCAAGGCCCGGACCGGCGCGCACGAGGTCATCGTCACGATCATGCTCAACGCGATCGCGCTGCGCCTCGTCGACTGGCTCGTGACCTCGCGTGACCCCATGCTCATGCTCGACCCCGACGCCTCGACGCCGCGCACGCTCGACATCCTGCCGGCGGGCCAGCTGCCCGACCTCGTGCCCGGCACGGCCGTGCCGGTCGGGCTGCTCCTCGCCGTAGCGATCGCCGCCGGCGCCTGGTACCTCGTCTCCCGCTCGACCCTCGGCTTCCAGATCCGGACCGTCGGGACGAACCCCTCGGCGGCGCGCTACGCGGGGATGAGCGTCCCGCGCATCATCGTCGTGTCGATGCTCATCTCCGGGGCGGTCGCCGGCATCGGCGGGATCATCGCCGTCAACGCCGGCGACAGCGCGCACCTCACCCCGGGGTTGCTGCGCAACGTCGGCTTCGACGGCATCGCGATCGCGCTCATCGCCCGGGGCAACCCGCTCGCGGTCATCCCCGCCGCCCTGCTGTGGGGCAGCCTGCTCTCCGGGGCACCGCTCATGCAGGTCCAGGCCGACCTCTCCATCGACCTCGTCCGCGTCGTGCAGGCCAGCGTCATCCTCTTCGTCGCCGGTGACATGATCGTGCGGACGCTCTTCAGGATCAGACCGGAGCGCGGGGCGGGCGGCAGTCCGACGCCCGCGGCGACCGGGTGGGGGGCGCAGACCTGATGGCCCAGGACACCGCCCCGCCGCGCGTCGAGGAGCGCGAGCCCGAGATCACCGTCGACGTCTCCCGCAGTGGCCTCACCGGCCTGTCGCGGCTCGAGATCATCGGCGGCCTCTACTTCCTCGTCGGCGTCGTGCTCGCCTGGCTGGGGGCGCAGCTGCCGAGCGACGGCGTCTCCCTGCAGTTCGGCGTCGGCGCGGTGGCCCCGAGCCTCGACCTCGACCCGTCGGTCTCGGTGCCGGGGCTCGCCGGGCTCATCGCCGCCGCCGGTCTCGCGGGCATCCTCGACCGCCGCCTGCCGCGTCTTGCGGTGCCCGCCCTCGTTGCGGGGACCGTCCTCGTCGTCCCGCTCGTGCTCGTCGCCGCGCTGTCGCAGTCGGGCACGCCCCAGACCAACGTCATCACCCTGCTCGGGGAGTCGCTGCGGCTCGCGACGCCGATCGCGCTCGGGGCGCTCGCCGGGCTGTTCTGCGAGCGGGCCGGCGTCATCAACATCGGCATCGAGGGGATGATGCTCGCCGGCGCGGGCATCGGCTTCGTCTTCTACGGGCTCGTCGGCCAGGCCGCCGGCGGCTGGCCGCTCTACGCCGCGGTCGTCGTCGCGGTGGCCACCGGGGCGATGATGGCCGCGCTCCACGCGGTCATGACGATCACCTTCCGGGTCGACCAGATCGTCTCCGGGGTCGCGGTCAACCTCCTCGCCATCGGGATCACGAGCTTCCTGCGCCGGCAGGTCATCATCCCCGAGGGCCTCGGCGGCGGCGTGACCCTGCCGCAGATCGACCTACCGGGCCTGTCGTCGCTGCCGGTCCTCGGCCAGCTCTTCACCGGCCGGCCGGTGTTCCTGTCGATGTTCGTGATCTTCGTCCTCGTCCAGGTCACGCTCTTCCGCTCGGCCTGGGGCCTGCGGGTGCGGTCGGTCGGCGAGAACGCCCACGCCAGCGAGACGCTCGGCATCAACGTCATCAAGACCCGCTACCAGGCGGTGATCATCGGCGGGATGCTCGCCGGCCTCGGCGGGGCGTGGTTCTCCCTCGAGACCGTCGGGACCTTCGACGACGTCATGACCAACGGCAAGGGCTTCATCGCCCTCGCCGCGCTCATCTTCGGCAAGTGGCGGCCGTGGCCGGCCTTCGGTGGGGCGGTGCTCTTCGGCTTCAGCGAGGCCTTCGGCGCCCGCCTGCAGCTGCTCGGGGTCGAGGTTGCCGGCTATCCGATTCCTGCCCAGTTCCTCCAGTCCCTGCCGTTCGTCGTGACGATCATCGTGCTCGCCGGCGCGATCGGTCGCGCGGTGCCGCCCGGCGACGTCGGCAAGCCCTTCGAGCGGTCGCGCTGAGCGCACGCGGCGCTACCATGCAGCGCCAGGCGCGCCGCGAGCGGCCGCGACCCGACAGGCGAGGAGCGTCCCGTGCGACGAGCGAAGATCGTGGCGACCCTCGGACCATCCCTCGATGACCGTGAGACCCTGCGTGCCGCCCTCGAGGCCGGCATCGACGTCGTGAGGCTGAACTTCAGCCACGGCACCCACGACGACCACGTCCGCCGCCTGGAGATGGTGCGCGAGCTCGCCGTCGAGCTCGGCCGCAACGTCGGCAGCCTCGCCGACCTGCAGGGGCCGAAGATCCGGCTCGGCATCCTGCCGACCGAGGGACTCGAACTTGCCACTGGCAGCGAGGTCCTGCTGCGGCCCGGCTTCGAGGAGCTCGACACCTACGAGAGCGAGGGCCAGGTCGCCGTGCCGGTCGTCTACCCGGCGCTCGCCGACGACGTCGACCCTGGCGCGCTCATCCTCGTCGCCGACGGCTCGATCCGCCTGCTCGTGACGAGGGTGACCGACGAGGGGGTGTGGGCACGCGTCGCCGCCGGCGGCTGGGCGACGTCGAAGAAGGGGGTGAACCTCCCCGGGGTCGACGTGAGCGCGGCAAGCGTCACCGAGAAGGACGTCGAGGACCTGCGGGCCGCGGTCAAGATGGGTGTGGACTGGCTCGCCCTGTCCTTCGTGCGCAAGCCCGAGGACCCCGAGACCGCCCGCCGCCTCGTCGCCGAGCTCGAAGGGGACACGCCGATCGTCTCCAAGCTCGAACGCCCCGAGGCCGTCGAGCGGCTCGGCGAGCTCGTCGAGGCCAGCGACGCGGTCATGGTCGCCCGTGGCGACCTCGGCGTCGAGATCGGCCCCGAGCGCGTGCCGGCGATCCAGAAGGAGATCATCTACCGGGCCAACGCCGCCGCGAAGCCGGTGATCACCGCCACGGAGATGCTCGAGAGCATGATCACCTCGCCGCGCGCCACCCGCGCCGAGGCCTCCGACGTCGCGAACGCGATCTTCGACGGCACCGATGCGGTCATGCTCTCGGGGGAGACCGCCGCGGGGCGCTACCCCGTCGAGGCGGTCCGGACGATGGCCCAGATCATCGAGGTCGCCGAGGCCTCCCCCCACCTCGTGCATCCCCGCCCGGAGTGGCGCGGGCCCAACACCGAGACGAAGGTCGCCCGTGTCGTCGCCGAGGCCGCCGTGCAGGTCGCGAGCGACGTCGGCGCCCGCGTGATCGTCGTCTATTCGATCAGCGGTGCGTCGATCCAGGTCGTGAGCACGTTCCGGCCGCCCTCGCCGCTGCTCGGCCTCACTCCCGTCGAGTCGACGCGGGCCCGCACGTCGCTGATGTGGGGGGCGGAGGCCGCGCTCGTGCCGCTCAAGGAGCAGCAGGCCGACCTCTTCGCCAGCGCCGAGCGGGTCCTGCGTGACGGCCAGTGGGCCAACCACGGCGACAAGGTCGTCATCGTCTCCGGCCGCCCGGGCGGCGCCGGTTCGACGAACCGCATCATGGTCCACCGCATCGGCGACCCCGTGATGGTCTAGGAGGTCCCGATGCGCATGGTCGTCATCGGCGGCGACGCCGCCGGCATCACCGCCGCGAGCCATGTGCGCCGCGCCCGACCCGACGCCGAGATCGTCGTCCTCGAGCGCACCCCCTACACGTCGTACTCGATGTGTGGCATTCCCGCCTACGTCGGCGAGGAGATCGCCACCGCCGCCGACCTCGTCGTGCGCTGGCCCGAGCAGCTACGCGCTGCCGGCCTCGACGTCCGCACCGGAGTCGAGGCCGTCGCCGTCGACGCCGGGGCCCGCCGCGTGCGCACCCGCGACGTCGCGACGGGCGCGGCGGCTTCCGAGCCCTACGACGTCCTGCTGCTCGCGAACGGCGCACATCCGAAGCTCCCGCCGCTACCCGGCGTCGAGCACGCCCAGGTGGTCCACACCCTCGACGAAGGCGAGGCGCTGCGCACCCGTCTCGACGCCGCCGGACCCGAACAGCGTGTCCTCGTCGTTGGTGCCGGCTACATCGGTCTCGAGCTCGCCGAGGCGCTCATCCACCGGGGGCTCGATGTCCGCCTCGTCGACCTCGCCGAGCAGGTCATGCCGAGCCTTGACCCGCCGATCGCCGCCCGCGTCGCTGAGGCGCTGCGCGGGCACGGCGTCGCGCTGCACCTCGGGGAGGGCCTCGTCGAGGTGCGCCTCGCCGACGACGGCAGTCGGGAGGTCGTCACGACGACCGGCCGCTACCCCGCTGACACCGTCGTCCTCGCCCTCGGCGCGGCGCCGAACAGTGACCTCGCGGCCTCGGCGGGCTGCGCCATCGGCCCGTCCGGCGCGGTCGCGGTCGACGAGCGCATGCGCACGTCAGTGCCGGGGATTTGGGCGGCCGGCGACGTCGTCGAGTCGACCCACCTCGTCACCGGCCGTGGTGTGAACATCCAGCTCGGCACGCACGCGAACAAGCAGGGCAAGGTCGCCGGCATCGACATCGCGAGCCAGCCCGGCGACGGGTCGGCGACCTTCCCCGGGGTCGTCGGCACGGCGATCACGAAGCTCTGTGCCACCGAGGTGGCCCGCACCGGCGTGAGCGCCGCCGAGGCCGAGGACGCCGGGCTCGACGTCGCCGAGGTGCGCTTCGAGGGCACGGCCAAGGCCGGCTACATGCCTGACCCAGGGCACGTCGAGGTCGTCATGCGCGGTGAGGTGGGTCGTGGCCGCATCGTCGGCTGCCAGCTCGTCGGCGGCCCGGGCGTCGGCAAGCGTATCGACGTCGCCGCGACCTGGGTGCAGCTCGGGGTGACCGCGCCGCAGGCGCAGTTCCTCGACCTCTCCTACGCGCCGCCGTTCGGTGGGGTGTGGGACGTCCTCGCGGTGGGCGCCCGCAAGCTCACGAAGGAGCTCGGGCTCGACCCGCAGCTCTAGCCGGCCCTGCGGCTCTCGCCGGGCCCGCGACGGCGCTCAGGCGTCGTCGGCGAGGTGTGGCGGGGTGGCGCCCTCGACCTTGCGCAGCAACGTCACGAGGGACGCGAGCTCGTCGTCGGAGAGCGCGGCGAAGACGGCGTTCTGGCGCGCGTAGTGCTCGGGGTAGTGCGCTTCGAGCAGCGCCACGGCGTCCTCGGTGAGGCCGATGAGGAGCCGGCGCCGGTCGAGGGGATGGCGGCGCCGCTCGACGAGGCCCTTGCGCTCGAGGGTGTCGAGGAGCCCGGTCACCGAAGGACGACTGAGCAGGAGGCGCTCGGCGAGCTCACAGGGCTCGAGCTCCCGACCGGGGGTGTTGCGCAGCGCCTGGAGGACGTTGAAGCCACTGGGGGAGAGGTCGACGGCGCGGAGCTCATCGGCCTGGTCGGCCAACGCGGCGCTCGAGGCGCGCAGGAGCCAGATGAGGGCCTGGATGACGAGCGGGGTGGCGTCGGGGTGGGTGGCCTCCTGCAGCGCGAGGCGCTCGAGCTCGGCCGCAGGGGTGTCGGGGGCGACCGGCTTGTGCGGCGTGGCACCGCCTCCGGGGGTGGTCTCCTCCACGCCCACGCTCCTGTGCTCGACCGCCAGTGAGTCTAGCGGCGCCTCACGGCGACCGACGCCGTGGGGGTGGCGGCACGGTCCGCCCGGCGACCAGGTCGCCCTCGTCGACGACGGCGTGGCTGCCGTCGCGGCGCTCGATGGTCAGGACGCCGTCGCGCCAGTCGCGCAGCCAGCCCACCGCCTCGCTCTCGGTCGGCCCGCCGGGCTCGGGCTCGGCGAGCCGGAAGCGCACGCTCACGCGCTCGCCGACGTCGTCGGGGCCGATGCGCACGACCATCCTTGGTCGGCCGCGGGCGAGGGGTCGCCGCCGCGGGGTGTCCCCGGCACCGCCAGTGGGCTGAGCCGTCTCCTGACCCCCGCCACCGGTGGGCTCAGCCGTCTCCTCCGGCCCGCCGCCGGTGGGCTCCCCGCTCACGCCGAGGCCTGTCGGCGGAGGGGCACCGCAGCCGCGACGTCGGCGAGCACGCCCCCAGCCCGGGCACGCACGGAGACGTCGGCGACGTCATCGAGGGGGGTGGGCTCGTCGTTGACCACGGCGAGCGGCACGCCGGTGCGCTGCGCGCGGCGGGGTAGGCTCGCCGCCGGCTCTACCGACAGGCTCGAGCCGACGACGAGCACGAGGTCGGCCCGCTCGAGCAGCGCGGTGGCCTCCTCGAGCACGCCAGGCCAGAGGTTCTGCCCGAAGCTCACCGTCGTCGTCTTCACGATGCCGTCGCAGCGGGGGCATCGCGGGTCGGCCTCACCGGCCTCGACGCGGGCGAGGGCCCAGGTGTGCGAGGCGGCGAAGCCGCAGCCCTGGGGCGTGCCGGCGCGCGGTGCGTTGCCGATGCAGACCACCCGCCGGGTCGAGCCGTGCAGCTCGATGACGGTCCGCGAGCCGGCGTCCTGATGGAGGCCGTCGACGTTCTGGGTGACGATCCCCGCGAGGTGCCCGTCGGCCTCGAGGTCGGCGAGGGCGCGGTGGCCGAGGTTGGGCCGTGGCGGGGCCTGCCACAGCGCGTGCCGTCGGCGCCACGCCTGCTCGCGCAACGCCGGGGAGGCGACGTAGCGGCGGAAGGAGAAGTCCCGGGGGTCCTCGCGCGCCCAGAGGCCGTCGGGGGAGCGGAAGTCGGGGATGCCCGACTCGGTGGAGATCCCCGCCCCGGTGAAGGCGACACCCGCACGGGCGTCGGCGAGCAGGTCGGCGAGGGCGTCGGCGCTCATGCGGTCGCGGGAGTGCTCAGCCGGCGCAGCGCGCGCAGATGCCGAAGATGTCGGCGCGGTGGCCGGTCACGGTGAAGCCTCGGC
Source organism: Nitriliruptorales bacterium (assembly GCA_007133145.1). Classification (GTDB taxonomy): domain Bacteria; phylum Actinomycetota; class Nitriliruptoria; order Euzebyales; family Egibacteraceae; genus T1Sed10-49. The sequence goes on along the minus strand of SLNF01000047.1, from coordinate 2,633 downwards.
GCCGGGCGACGTCGCCGACCCAGCGCTCGACCTCCTCGGCGGTGATCTCCTCGATGACGTTGCAGACCTCGCAGACGAGGTGGTGGTGGTGGGCGTCACCGCAGAGGCGGAAGGCCTGCTCGCCGTCACGGTCGAAGGTGTCGAGCATGTCGGCCTCGGCAAGCGAGGTGAGCGTGCGGTAGACCGTCGTGAGGCCGATCGGCTCACCGGCCTGGCGTAGCTCCTGATGCAGCCCCTGGGCGGTGACGGCGTCGGGGCGGTCGCGCAGGGCCTCGAGCACGGTGAGTCGCTGCCGGGTCGCGCGCAACCCCGCGCCGCGGAGCTCCTCCTCGGACGCTGTCGACACCGCCCACCCCTCGCCGTCCGGGCTCAGACCGTCGCTGCCCTCCTGCTGCTGCCGACAGCGTACCGCTGCCGGGCCGCACGCAGGACCGCGGCTGCGAGGTAGGCCACGACGGCGAGCAGCACGATCGCCGAGCCGGTCGGCACGTCGGCGTAGAACGCGCCGAGCGAGCCGGTGAGCGCGCAGGCGACCCCGACGAGCGAGCCCCCGAGCATCGTTCCCCGGTAGCTGCGCGCGAGCTGCGAGGACGCCGCGACGGGGATGACCATCATGCCGGCGACGAGGAGGATGCCGAGGGCGTACATCCCCCCGACGACGATGAGCGCGACGACGACGGTGAGGACGAGCTGCAGCGCGTCGGTCGGCACGCCGGAGACCCGGGCGGCGGGCTCGTCGAAGGCGATCGAGACCAGGGGGCCGTAGAGGGCGAGGATGACGACGAGGACAGCGAGACACAGCGCGGCGATCGCCCAGACCTGCCCCCACGTGAGGTTGTTCGGGCTGCCGAAGAGGAAGCCGACGACGGAGTTGAGGCCGCCGCCGGCCCGCTGGGTGAAGAGGTAGCCGAGCGCGATCCCCCCGTAAAAGACCATCGCGAGGGCGAGGTCGCCTCCGAGTCGTCCCCGGCGCTCCATGCGGAACAGCGCGTAGGCCGCGACGAGGGTCAGCAGGAGCGCGCCGACGAAGGGGTTGTAGCCGGTGACGAAGGCGAGGCCGACGCCGGCGAAGGCGACGTGGCCGACGCCGTCGCCGATGAGCGCCTGGCGGCGCTGCACGACGAAGGCGCCGACGAGCGGCGCGACGGCGCAGACGAGCGTCGTCGCGATGACGCTGCGCTGCATGAACTCGTAGCTCAGCGCCTCCACAGTCCCTCCTCGCTCGGCTCCTCGCTCGCCGGACGGGTGACGTCGGTGAGGTGCCCGGCGCGCACCTCGAGGACGCGGTCGGCGAGTCCCTCGAAGCCCTCGGGGTCGTGGCTGATGTAGATGACCGAGACGCGTTCGACGTCGACGAGGTGCTCGAGGGCCTCGCGCAGCACGTGGCGTGCGTCGGCGTCGACGCCGGTCGTCGGCTCGTCGAGCACGAGCAGGGACGGGTCGGTCACGAGCGCCCGGGCGATGAGGGCCCGCTGCTGCTGGCCACCGGAGAGCTCGTTGATCGGCTGACGCCGCAGCCCGGCCACGCCCATGAGGTCGAGGACGTGCTCCATGCGCTCGCGGTGGTGCGGGCGCGGTCGCCGGAAGAGGCCGAGGTGACCGGTGAGGCCGGTGCGCACGACCTCCTCGACGCTGACGGGCAGCACCGCGCCGGAGCCCGCGCGCTGCGGGACGTAGCCGACGCGCCACCAGTCCTCGAAGTCCTCGACACGCTCGCCGAAGAGGCGCACCGTGCCGTGCGAGGGGTGCAGCAGCCCGAGGCCGAGGCGCATCATCGTCGTCTTGCCCGCGCCGTTGGGGCCGACGAGCGCGACGAACTCCCCGCCATGGACCTGGAGTGAGACCTCACGGAGCACCGGGACGCGGGTGTAGCCGAACGTGACCTGCTCGAAGCACAGGGCCGGGGCGTCCGAGCGCTTCGGCTCGCACGCCCCGGTGTCCCGACCGACTTGACGACGGGCCAACGCGCTACTCGCAGCCCAGGGCGGTCGCGGTGGTGTCGATCTGCTGGCGCAGGAGGTTCATGAAGCCCTCCTCCTCGAAGAGCTCGTCGTTGTCGACGACCTCGAGGGAGTAGATCTCGAGGAGCTCGACGTCGGCCTCGTTCGCGACCGCCTCGGCGTCCTCGCGGCCCTCGATCGGCTCGGTGAGCACGTACTCGATGCCGTCCTCCTCGATCATGTCCACGAGCTCGGCGATGCGCTGCGGCGAGGCTGGTCCGTGGCCGCCCGCGCCGGAGACGCCCTCCTGACCGTGGCCGAAGGGCTCGAGCATGTAGGCGTACGCCTCGTGGCTCACGACGATGTAGTCGTGCTCACAGGCCCCGCCGAGGGTCTCGACCATGTGCTCGTCGACCTCGAGGAACTCCGCGGCGAGGTTCTCGGCGTTCGCGCGGAAGCCCTCGGCGTTGTCGGGGTCGACCGTCGCGAAGGCCTCGGCGACCTGCTCGCTGACGAGCGCCATCGCTGCGGCGTCGAACCACGCGTGGGGGTCGAACGACCCGTGGTCGTGATCGTCGTGGCTGTGGTCGTCGTCGTGGCTGTGGTCGTCGTCGTGGCTGTGGTCGTCGTCGTGGCTGTGGTCGTCGTCGTGGCTGTGGTCGTCGTCGTGGCTGTGGTCGTCGTCGTGGCTGT
>SLNF01000051.1 GCA_007133145.1 Nitriliruptorales bacterium | reverse complement strand
GCTGGGTCGGCGAGGACTGGGACGTCGCCCGCTGGGTCGCCGACGGCTGGGACGTCGCGCGCTGGGTCGGCGAGGACTGGGACGTCGCCCGCTGGGTCGCCGGGGAGTGGAACGTCGCCCGCTGGGTCGCCGACGACTGGGACGTCCCCCGCTGGGTCGGCGACGGGTGGACCCTCGCTCCCCCCTCGTGATCGGTCGCCGCCGTGAGCGGTGAGCGCTGGCCGCGGGCAGGCCTCGCGCTCATCGCCGTCACGGCGGCGCTCGCACTCGCCCTCGTCGGCGTCGCCGGCGTGCTCGACGCGCCGACGGTCGAGCCCCTCGCGGCGCTCGGGGTCGCCGGCGGGATGGTCCTCGGCGAGCTCCTCAGGATCGAGTTGCCCTATCGGCACTCGAGCAGCGTGCGGTTCACGTTGTCCGACACGGCCTTCATGGTGGGGCTGCTCGTCCTCGATGCGGGCACGGTCCTGCTCGGCGTCGCGCTCGCGCAGCTCGTCTGGCAGGTCGTCGACCGCGCCGAGGGCGTGAAGTTCCTCTTCAACCTCTCGCAGTACGTCGCGGGAGCCGCCGCCGCGGTCGCGACCCATGCCGCGCTCCTGGGCACGGCCGGCACGGGACCCCTGCTCGAGGGCCTCGCGTTCGCCTCCGCGATCGGCGCCTTCCTCACCGTCAACACCCTCGCGGTGAGCGGGATCGTCGCCATCACCGCCGAGGCCGCCTTCCGCCGCACGCTGCGACGCATGGGCGCGACGAACGCCCTCGTCATCGCGTGCAACGGGGCGCTCGCCCTCCTCGCGGTCACCGCCTGGGACCAGAACCCCTACGCCCTCCCGGCCCTCGCCGCCCCGCTGGCCCTCGTCTTCGTGACGAGCCGCCAGCGTGTCGCAGCCCAACTCGACCGCGAGCGCTCCGCCGCCTTCGTGCGGACCGAGCACCGCCTCGGCGAGGCCACGACCGTCACCGACGTCGCGGCGATCCTCGTCGCGGGCGTCGAGCAGACGCTGGCGTTGCGGAGCGCGGTGTGGCGCCACGGGCGTTGGGCCACCCGCGTCCCGCCTGGCAGCGCGCCGTGTCCCCTCGACCCCGCCCACGAGGGGCTGCGCCATGCGCCAGCCGAGGCGCTCGGCCCGAGGGCGGGGACGACGCCAGCGATCGGCGTCGGCTTCGGCAGCGGCGTGCTCGTGGCCTGGCAGGGCGTGCTCGCCCCCTCACGCGACGTCGAGCCGTGGCTCCAGCGTCTCGCGACCTCCGCCTCGGTGCACTTCGAGCGGGTCGAGGCCCTCACGGCCCTCGAGCGGGAGCGCGCGACCCTGCGCGCGGTCGTCGACCACACCGCCGACGGCATCTTCGTGCTCGACGCCGACGGCGACCTCGCGCTGTGGAACCCCGCGATGCGTGGGCTCACCGGCGTCGAGGACGCCCTCGGGCGAGCCGTCACCGAGGTCCTCGGACCCGGGCCCTGGAACACCGAGGGCGTCCACGACGTGAGCCCCGACGAGGGGTCCGCCGACGATCGCCGGGTCTGGCGCGTCGCCGTCTCGGGGCTCGCCGAAGGCCACGACGCCGACCGGCTGCGGGTCGTCGTCGTCCACGACGTCAGCGAGGAGCGGCGCGTCGCGCGGATGAAGGACGACCTGCTCTCGGTCGTCGGCCACGAGCTCCGCACGCCACTCACGCCGATCAAGGCGAGCAGCCAGCTGCTGTCGCGTCGGGCCGACCAACTCGACGAGGCCCAGCGCGCGAAGCTGCTCGCCCAGATCGAGCAGAGCGCCGACCACCTCGGCCGCCGCATCGAGGACCTCATCCTCGTCGCACAGCTGTCCTCGCGGGCGGCGACGCGCCCACGCGTGAACCCCGCCACCGCCGACCTCGTCGCCGTCGTCGCCGAGGAGGTCGAACGCGCCCGCGCCGCCTCCGAACGGCACACCCTCGTGCTCGAGGCGCCCTCGCAGATGCTCGGGGCCACCGACGCGCTGCGCCTGCGGCAGGTGCTCGCCAACCTCCTCGACAACAGCTGCAAGTTCTCCCCTGCCGGCTCGACGGTGACCGTGCGGCTCGTCGAGGAGGGCGACGACGCCGTGCTCGACATCATCGACGAGGGCCGGGGCATCCCGCCGCGGGACCGTGAGCGGGTCTTCGAGCGCTTCGAGCGCCTCGAGGACCCGGTGCGGATGACGACCTCGGGCGCGGGGTTGGGCCTGGCGATCGTCCGCGCCCTCGTCGCCGCCCTCGGCGGGCGGGTGGGCATCGTCGACGCACCGCGCCGTGGCACGACCGTGCGCGTGCGCCTGCCCCTGCTCGGCGCCGTCGACCCCCTCGGGGACCGCCCCGACCCGGCGCCGCGGTCCTCAGCGGTGCGGGGCTGAGCCGCGACGTCAGCGACGCCGGGCGAGCGACCGCACCTCGGCGTTGAGGCGCTCGGCGGCGTCGGGCCGCGCGAGTGCGCGACTCGCCTCGGCCATCGCCTCGCGCCCCTCGGGGTCGTCGAGCAACTGCAGGACGAGGCCGCCGAGGGCGCCTGCCTGCGCCGCCTCGTTGGAGAGCACGAGCGCAGCACCCCTGCGCTCGAGGAACTCGGCGTTGGCCTGCTGGTCGCTGAACGGCCCCGGCACGACGACCGCGGGCAGCCCCACCGCGGGCAGCTCGGCGAGCGTCGAGGCTCCCGCGCGCGCGATGCAGAGGTCCGCCGCGGCCATCGCGTCGACGAGGCGGTCGCCGAGGAAGGCGTGGAGGTGGTAGCGCGCCGCGAGCTCGGCGGGCAGCCCGGCGGTGCGTCGCTCGAGCTCGGCGTGGTCGAGCTGGCCGCTGACGTGGATGAAGTGGCAGCGCTCGAGGATCTCCGGCAGCACCGGGGCGACCCCGTAGTTCAGCGTGCGCGCCCCCAGGCTGCCGCCGTAGAGCAGGAGCACCGGCAGGTCCTCCTCGGTGAGGCCGAGCGCGGCGCGCCCCGCCGACGGCTCGGCCCCGAGCAGCGCCGGCCGCACGGGGTAGCCGGTGACCACCGTCCGGTCACGCGGCAGGGCCGCCACGGCGTCCTCGAAGGAGGCCGCCACGCGGGTGGCGACGCGGGCCTGGAGCCGCACCGCGAGGCCCGGCACGACGTCGGGCAGGAAGACGACGACCGGTCGACGCAGCAGCCACGCGGCCACGGCGACGGGCACGCTGACGTAGCCCCCGGTCGTGAGCACGACCTCCGGGCGCAGACGCGGGAGCAGGACGAGCGACTGGACGAGCCCGAGGAGCAGACGCAGGACCGACACCGCGGTCTTGAGCGGCGAGGCGCCCCGCAGCGGACCGCTCGCCACCGCGTGGAAGGGCAGGCCGCGCTGGGCGATGATGTCGCGCTCCATGCCGCCACGGGAGCCGACCCAGCGGACGTCCGGCGGGGGGTACCCGTCGTGCTCCCAGGCGTCGAGCGCGGCGAGGGCCGGGTAGACGTGCCCGGCGGTCCCGCCACCGGACACGACCAGGCGCATCCCGTCCTCGCCCACCGCTGCCTCCTCGCGACCGCGTCTCACGCCGATGGGTCGTCGCGCCCGTCGTGGCCGCCCTCGAGCTCCTCGACGGTCATGAGGACGTCGCGCGCCTTCGAGCCCTGCGACGGCCCGACGACGCCGAGCTCCTCGAGCTCGTCCATGATCCGACCGGCCCGGGCGAAGCCCACCTTGAGCTTGCGTTGGAGCATCGACGTCGAGCCGAGCCCGGAGCGCACGACGAGCTCCTTGGCCTTGCTCGTGAGGTCGCTGTCCGAGGCGGTGCCCTCGGCGAGGTCGGCCATCTGCGCCGCCTCCCCCTCGCGCACGATGCCCTCGACGTGCTCGGGCTCGCGCTGGGCCTTGCACGCCTCCACGACCCCCTCGATCTCGGGCTCGGTGACGAGGCAGCCCTGGAGGCGGTGCGGCTTCGAGGCGTTGGCCGGGGTGAAGAGCATGTCGCCGTCACCCACGAGCTTCTCCGCCCCCGCCTGGTCGAGGATCGTGCGGCTGTCGGCCTGCGTGGCCATCGCCAGGGCGATGCGCGAGGGGATGTTCGCCTTGATGAGCCCGGTGACGACGTCGACGGAGGGCCGCTGCGTCGCGACGATGAGGTGGATGCCAACCGCCCGCGCCATCTGCGCGATGCGCACGATGTGGCTCTCGACGTCCCGCGGGGCGACCATCATGAGGTCGGCGAGCTCGTCGATGATGAAGAGCATGTACGGCAACGGTTCCCAGCCCGGCGCCTGCCCGGAGGCCCCGCCGTCGTGGCGGTCGGCCTCGCCGCTGACCGCGGGGGCGGGGCGCACGGTGCCGCTCGCGACCGCCTCGTTGTAGGCGTCGACGTTGCGGTAGCCGAGCATCGCGAGGCGCTCGTAGCGCTGCTCCATCTCGTCGACCGCCCAGGCGAGCGCCTCCGTGGCGCGCTTGGGGTCGGTGACGACCGGGGTGAGCAGGTGGGGGGCGCCCTCGTAGTGGTTGAGCTCGACACGCTTGGGGTCGACGAGGATCATCCGTACGTCGGCGGGCGTGGCGCGCATGAGGATCGAGGTGACGATCCCGTTCATCGTCACCGACTTGCCCGAGCCGGTCGCCCCGGCGATGAGCAGGTGGGGCATCCTCGCGAGGTTCACGAGCACGGGGTTGCCGGCGATGTCGACCCCGAGCCCGACGGTCAGCGGGTGGGACTGGGCGTCGGCCTCGGGGCTGCGCAGGACGTCGCCGAGGGTGATGACCCCGCGGTAGCGGTTGGGCACCTCGATGCCGATCGCGGACTTGCCGGGGATCGGCGCGACGATGCGGATCTCCGGGGTGGCGAGGGCGTAGGAGATGTCGTCGCCGAGCTTCGTCACCGCGCCGACGCGCACGCCCTCCCCGAGTTGGAGCTCGAAGCGGGTGACCGTCGGCCCCGAGGAGATCCGGCCGATACGGGCGTCGACGCCGAACTGCGCGAGCGTGCCCTCCAGCGCCCGGGACATCTGCTCGCGGGCGTGCTGCCCGCCCCCGGCGGCCCGGCCGGTGCGCAGGAGGTCGAGGCCGGGCAGGGCGTAGTCGGCCCAAGGGTCGTCGGGGGGCCGGTCGAGCCGACGGGCCGCGGGCGGGCCCTCGACGTCGACGCCACCGGGCAGGAGCTGGGTGTCGCTGAGCTCCTCCTCGGGCTCTCCGGGGGCGGCCTCCTCGTCGTCGACGACGACGGTGGCCTCCTCGTCGAGCAGCGTCGTCGTCGGCGGCTCCGCAGGCTCCTCGTCGTCGGCCTCGACGGCCGTGGGCTGGGCGTCGGCGGGGTCGACGTCGGGATCGTCGATGCCGTCGACGACGTCGTCGTCGTCGATGCCGCGGCGCGCACGGCGCTCCTCGGCACGGGCGCGGGCCGACCGCACCGCCTCGGCGAGCCGGCGCGCGAGCGTCCGCGGCGGCGTCGCGGTGGCGATGAGCAGCCCGAGCAGCCCGAGCGGCACGAGGATGACGACGGTGCCCCACGTCGCGGCGACGCGCTCGAGCGGCACCGCGACCGTCGCGCCGACCCAGCCGCCGGCCTCGTGGAGCTGCCCGAGGGGCGCCTGCCAGCTCGGCGCGCCCTGGGCGAGGTGCCACAGCCCGAGTGCGGAGAGCCCGACGAGGGCGAGCCCGACGACGACACGGATGGTCGCCGACCGCGGCTCGAGGAGGAGGACGACGCCACCGACGGCCATGGCCGCGGGCGCGCCGTAGGCGAAGACGCCGACGAGCCCGCGGAACGCCTGGGCCAGGGCGAAGCCGACGATGCCGGCGGCGTCGGCGTAGAGGCCGAGCGCCGCGAGGGCCGCGAGCACGAGCAGGCCGAAGCCCCAGGCGTCACGGAGGTGGTCGCGCACCCGCGGGGCCTGTCCCCTGCCCGCACGCCCGCCCTTGCCGCCGACGCCCTGGCCCTTGGCCTTCGCGCCCGTCTTGCCCCCGGCCTTGCCGGCAGCCTTGCCCTTGTCCTCGGTCTTGCGCGCGCCGGCGCCCTTGCCACGACCGCCCGCCTGCCCCTTGGCCGGGGGCTTGCCCGAGCCCTTGCCGACCCGGGCGCTGCCGGCGCCCTTCTCGGAGCGCTTGCGCTCACTCGTCGTCGACATCGCGCTAGGCCTCGACGATCTGCACGTGGATGACGGGTCGGCGGCCGACCTCGTCACGCCAGAAGCGCGCGAGGGTCTGCACCGCCTGCCGGCGGATCGTCGCCTGGTCGCCGTCGTGATCGACCCGCTCGAGCTCGGTGGCCAGGGCCGAGGAGGCCTTCTCGAGCAGGGCCGGCTGCTCCGGCTCGTGGATCACGCCCTTCTGGGTCACCGCCGGGTCCCCGAGCAGCCGGGCGCGGCTGTCGATGACGACGACGGCGACGCAGATGCCGTCGGCGGACAGTTGCTCGCGGTGGCGCAGCACGGCGTTGCCGACGTCGCCGACGCCAAGCCCGTCGACGAAGACACGGCCGGGCTGGAAGCCCTCGCCGCGGCGCACCCGGCCGTCCTCGAGCACGACGACGTCGCCGTCGACGCAGACGAGCGCCTGGTCCTCGGGCACCCCACATTCCACGGCGATCTCACGGTGGGCGACGAGATGACGGTACTCGCCGTGGATGGGGATGAAGGCGTCGGAACGCAGGACGTTGTGGAAGAACTTCAGCTCGTCGGCGGCGGCGTGGCCCGAGACGTGAACCGGTGCGATGCCCTTGTGGACGACCGTCGCGCCCTGGCGGACGAGGCCGTTGACCGAGCGGTAGATCGCCGACTCGTTGCCGGGGATGACGCTCGAGGCCATGACGACGGTGTCGCCGCGCTCGAGGCTGACCTGCTTGTGGCGTCCCGCGGCCATGAGCGAGAGGGCGGCGAAGGGCTCACCCTGGCTGCCCGTGCAGATGATCGCGACCTGCTCGCGCGCGAGGCCGGCGACCTCGCGCAGGTCGATGATGTCCTCGTCGGCGTAGTTCAGGTACCCGAGCTCGCGGGCGATCGGCATGTTGCGCAGCATCGACCGGCCGACGAAGCAGACCTTGCGCCCCACGGCCACCGCAGCGTCGATGGCCTGCTGGACCCGGTGGATGTGGCTCGCGAAGGTCGTGAGGACGATCCGTCCGGTGGCGTGCTCGAAGACGTCGTGCATCGTCGAGCCGACGGTCTTCTCGCTCGGCACGAAGCCGGGGCTCTCGGCGTTCGTCGAGTCGGCGAGCACGAGCGCGACACCCTCGTCGCCAAGCGCGGCGAGGTGGGGTACGTCGGTGGGCTGCCCGTCGATGGGGGTCTGGTCGAGCTTGAAGTCCCCGGAGTGCAGGATCGTGCCGTGCGGGGTGTGCACCGCCACGGCGACCCCGTCGGGGATGGAGTGCGTCACCCCGACGAACTCGAGGTCGAACGGGCCGAGCTCGAGTCGCTCGCCGGCCTCGACCTCGCGGAGCTCGGCGTCGACCTCCGGGTGCTCCTCGAGCTTGGCCTCGATGAGCCCGACGGTGAGCTTCGTGCCGTAGACCGGCACGTGGGGGAAGTCCCGCAGGAAGAAGGGCAGGGCCCCCATGTGGTCCTCGTGGCCGTGGGTGATGACGACGGCCTCGAGGTCGGTGGCACGCTCGGCGAGGGCGCTCCAGTCAGGCAGGATGAGGTCGACACCGAAGTGCTCGGCTTCGGGGAAGATGAGCCCGACGTCGACGATGAGGAGGCGCCCGTCGACGTCGATCGAGGCCATGTTCCGCCCGATCTCACCGAGCCCCCCGTAGAACGCGACGGCGACCGGTGGATGCGGGGCTGTCACGATGAGGGCTCCAGGAGGCCGTAGGCGACGAGGGCCTGCTCGATCACCTCGAGGGTGTGCTCGTCGACGTCGACGAGGGGGGCGCGAACCGGACCGCCGGGCAGCCCGAGGAGCCGCAGCGCTGCCTTGAGCGGCCCGGGGCTGGGATCGGTGGTCATGAGCGCACCGATGAGCGGCAGCAGCCGCTGGTGGTGCGCCCGCGCGCGCGCCGGGTCGGTGGGGAACGCCGCGATCATCTCGGCGAAGTCCTCCCCCGCGAGGTGGGAGGAGACGCTGATCACCCCGGCGCCGCCGACGGCGAGCATCGGCAGCGTCGCGGCGTCGTCGCCGGCGTAGATGACGAAGTCCTCCGGGGTCCGCGCCGCCACCCAGGAGGTCTTGCCGAGGTCCCCGACGGCGTCCTTGACCCCGGCGATGTTGTCGACGCGCTCGGCGAGGTCGACGACGGTGGCGACGGTGATCTCCCGCGCGGTGCGCCCCGGGATGTTGTAGAGGATGACCGGGAGGTCGCCGGCGGCGGCGGCGACGGCCTCGAAGTGGGCGGTGAGACCGCGCTGCGACGGGCGGTTGTAGTACGGGGTGACGACGAGGATGCCGTCGACGCCGGTCGCGGCGGCCTCGCGGGTCAGGGTGACGGTCTCGGCGGTGGCGTTCTTGCCGGTGCCGGCGACGATCGAGGCGCGCTCGCCGACGGCCTCCACGACCGCGCGGAACATCGCGAGGGTCTCGTCGTGCGACAGCGTCGGCGACTCGCCGGTCGTGCCGCAGACGACGAGGCCGTCGGCGCCGTGCTCGACGCAGTGCGCGGCGAGGCGCTGCGCGCCGTCGAGATCGAGCGAGCCGTCGGCGTGGAAGGGCGTGGCCAGCGCGGTGAGGACCCGTCCGAGCGGCGGGTCCGGTGTGGGGTGGTCCTCAGGCGTGCTCATGGTGTCCGGAGTCTAGCGGTCACCCCGGTCGCGGCGTCGGAGGCGGCGTGGGCACCGCGTCGGCTGGCCTCAGCCCTCGTCGCCCCGGCCGCTCCCCGGCGCGAGCCGGAACGTGAGGACGAAGCGCGCGCCGCCGTGCGCGGCCGGCTCGTGATGGACCTCCGCACCCATCGCCTCGCACAGCTCGCGCACGAGCGGCAGCCCCACCGCACCCTCGCCGTCGGGCTCGAAGAGGCGCTCGGCCTCCTCCGGCGGGACCCCCGGTCCGTCGTCGGTGACCGCGAGGACCCCGTGCCCGCCGCTGCGGCGCGCCGCGACGTGGGCGCGGGTGCCCGCAGGGGTGTGCGCCGCGACGTTCTCGAGGAGGGTGAACACCGCCCGGCGGGCCGCGCGCGCATCGCCGACGACGGTGATCGACGGCACGTCGACGGTGACGACGTGACCGGCGAGGCGGCCAGCCAACGCCCGCCGCGCATCGTCGACGACCTCGTCGAGCGCGACCGGCTCGGGTCGGGCCTCGCGCAGGAGGTCGAGCGCCGCGGCATCGCCGAGCTCGGCGACCGCGGTGTCGAGCTCGGCGAGCCGGGAGCGCAGCCGGCCCGCGAGCTCGGCCTGCCGCGCGGGCTCGAGCTCGCCGGACGCGAGGCTCGTGGCGAGCCCCCCGAGCTCGTCGAGGCGACGCGAGGCCTCCTCCCCCGCCTGCTCGACGTAGCGCCGACGGCGCTGACCCCGATCGCGGGCGCGCGCGGCCTCGAGGCCGGCGTCGGCGATGAGCTCGTGCAGGCGGCTGGCGTAGGTCGCGGAGAGGTAGCCGACGCTCACGAGGCCCGCGCTGCTCGCGGCGAGGACCGCGAGGCGGTCACCGAGACCGGGGCGGTGGAGGAGCTCAGGGGTCAGCCCGAGCTGCTCGAGGCCGAGCTGGCCGAGGCCGAGCAGCAGGCACAGCAGGGTGAACCACGCCGCGCTCGCGGGGCCGAGGAGGAGCCCGGCGCTCACGACGACGATCGCGTAGAGCAGGACGAGCCCCGAGCCGGTGCCCCCGAAGAAGGCGATCGCCGAGGCGAGGACGATGGCGTCGGCGACGAGCGAGACGGTGACCATCGCCCGCGGGTAGCGCAGCGAGCGGGCGAAGTAGACCGCGGTGACGACGACGAGGACCGGCACGCCGAGGGCCAGCGGCAGCGCCGTGTCGCCGAGCCGCCAGAGCAACAGCACGACGATGAGCGTCCATGTGACCCCGCCGACCGCGCGGACGTAGCCGAAGCGGCGCAGGAGGACGACGTCGGGCGCCTGCACGCGCCAGTCGGCGCGGGCCAGGAGTGGTCGGTCGGCGACGGCGGGCTGCATGGGCGGGATCGTAGCGGCGGCGTCGCGCCCGCGGCTGCCGCGACGGGACGCCCGCGGCTGCGGCGGCGTGAGCCCCACGCCGTCGGCGGTAGGCTGCCGAGAACGTGCCCTGGACGCGTGGGCACGGCGTGTCGTCGACGGAGGTGGGATGGCTCGAGCGCAGCACCGCGGGGGTCCGGCGATCCCCTGGCGTCGTCGGCTGCCGACGCGGCTCGTCGCGGTCGTGCTGCTCGCGGCGCTGCTCCTCGCCCTCGTCTACGCCTTCGTCGGCGACCCCGCGTTGCGCCGGCTCCTGCTCGAGACCGAGACCGAGCGCCTCGCGGTCCAGGCGAGCACCACCGCCACCGCCCTGTCGGTCGACCTCGAGCGGGCCATCGACGAGCTCGAGGCGGTCGCGGCCTCGCCGCGGCTGCTGCCCTCGCGTCCCGTCGGGGAGCTGCGCGACGACCTCGCCCTGCTCGACGAGGCCAGCGGGGTGTTCCAGGCCTTCACCGTCCTCGACGCCGATCTGCGCATCGTCGCCCGCCCGTCGGCGCCCGGCGACGAGGGCGAGAGCCGCGCCGGACGGGCCTACACCGCAGCGCTGGCCGCCGACGAGACCGTCGTCGAGGCGGTCTCGGTCGACGCCGCCGGCGACTTCGCCCTCGCGCTCGCGACGCCGCTGCGCGACGACGAGGCCACCGTCGGGCTCGTCGGGGCCTCCCTCGGCCTCGCCGACGCCAACCCGCGGTTCTACGCGCCGATCCTCGCTCCCGACCTGCCCGAGGGCTGGCAGGCGCGACTCGTCGACGAGCGCGGCATCCTCCTCGCCGCGTCCGACGCGCCGCTCGAGGGCGACAGCCTCGACGACCTCGACCGCAGCGACGATCCCGTCGTCGCCGCCTTGCTCGACCAGGGCCCAGGCAGTCTCGAGGTCGATGGCTGGCTCGCCGAGGCCGCCGCGGTGGACGGCGCCCCCTGGTTCGTCGTCGTCCAGGAGCCCGCCGCGGTCGCCGCGGGCGAGATCAACACGACCCGCGCGCAGCTCGCCGTCGCGGCCGCTGCGGCGATCTTCCTCGCGGCGCTCCTCGCGCTGCTCATCGGCCGCCGCACCGTCGCGCGCCTCTCCGAGCTCTCAGCGGCCCTGCGCAGCCTCGCCGCGCGCGGCCACGCCCCGCGCGTCGACGACGAGGGCGAGGACGAGCTCGCCGACGCCGCCCGCGCCTTCAACCGCATGCTCGCCGAGCGTGAGCGCACCGATGCCGAGCTCGCCGCCCGCAAGACCGAGCTCGAACAGGCCGTCGCCGCGCGCACCGAGACCCTGCGCCGTTACCTCCTCGCCCTGCAGGTCGGCCGGCTCGGCATCTGGGAGTGGGAGGTCGAGAGCGGCGAGATGCACTGGTCGGAGAACATGGAGGGGATGTTCCGCAGCATCGGCCAGCGGCTGCCCTCCACCTACGACGAGATGCTCGAGAGCATCCACCCCGCCGACCGTGGCACCCTCGCCGAGACGCTCGCGGAGACGATCCGGGTCTCGACGCCGCTCGAGGTCGAGGTGCGCCTCAACAGCGCCACCGGCGAGGAGCGCTGGCTGCGCACGCTCGGGGGTGCCGTCGCCGACGCGCAGGGCTTCGCCGAGCGCGTCATCGGCGTGACGATCGACGTCACCGCCGAGCACGAGACCGCCCGCCAGCTCGCGGCACGCGCCGAGCGCGAGCACGCCCTCGCCGAGCTGGGTCGCCTCGCCCTCGGCGAGGTCACCGCCGACGCCCTCGCCCAGGACACCGCCGAGGTCATCGGCGCGGTCATCGAGGGGGCGGAGGTGCGCCTGCTCGAGGGGCCCGACCAGGGCGGCGCCCTGCGACCGGTCGGCAGCAGCGTCGCCGGCGGCGAGCACGAGGCCGTGTCCTCCGAGGCGATCGTGCGCGACACGATCGTGCGCGAGGCCGACGGCAGCGCGCGCCTGTGCACCTCGATCCCCGGGCACCGCGCGGAGTGGGGCGTGCTCGAGGTCAGCGCCGCGCGCATCGGCACGGACGAGTCGGAGTTCATCCGCTCGGTCGCCCAGGTGCTCGCCGCCGCGGTCGCGCGCCTCGAGCTCGACGCGCAGCTGCGACGCGGTCAGCGCCTCGAGGCGGTCGGCCGGCTCGCCGGCGGCATCGCCCACGACGTCATGGACCTCCTCACGCGCCAGCTCGCCCACATCGAGCGGCTGAGCGAGGGCCTCGGACCCGAGCACCGCGTCGAGCTCGACGAGGTCATGCGCGCCGCGCACGGCACGGCGACGCTCACCGACCACCTGCTGACCCTCAGCCGCAGCGCCGAGCGCGAACCCGTCGACGTCGACGTCGCCGAGCTCATCGACCGGATGCGTGGGGTGCTCGAGCGGCTCGTGCCCGACGCGGTGACCCTCGACATCGACGCCGAAGGCCCCGTGATCGCCCGCATCGACCCCAACCGCTTCGAGCAGGTCGTGCTGAGCCTCACCGTCAACGCGCGCGACGCGATGCCCGAGGGCGGCCGACTGTCGCTGCGCACCGACGAGGTCGACCTCGACCCCGACGAGGCCACCGAGCTCGGCGTCACTGCCGGACGCTACGTCCGCGTCGTCGTCGTCGACACCGGCGTCGGCATGGACGAGGCCACGCGCGAGCGCGCCGTCGAGCCGTTCTTCACGACCCGGCCGGAGCGCGCCCCCGGGCTCGGCCTGTCCTCGGCCTCGGGCATCGTCGCCGCCGCCGAGGGCGCCCTCACCCTCGACAGCGCGCCGGGGCAGGGCACCGCGGTCACCGTGCTCCTGCCGGCGATCACCCCCGCGGACCCGCCGCCGGAGCGCACCAAGGCCCCGCCGCCGTCGGCGAGGATCCTCCTCGTCGAGGACGCGCCCGAGGTCCGCGCGCTGCTCGCCGCCGAGCTCGAGCGCGCCGGGCACGTCGTACATGCCGCCGCGAGCTGCACCGCGGCGTCGGCGCAGCTCGCCGACCACGGCCTGCCCGACCTCGTCATCACGAACTTCATCCTCACCGACGGTGGGGGTCTCGACCTCGCGCGCCTCGCCCGCTCCGGGCAGGCCCAACCGCCGGTGCTGCTCATCTCCGGCTACCACCAGGCGGTCGTGGGCGCCGGGCCGCGGACCCGCTGGCTCGCCAAGCCCTTCACGCCCAAGACGCTGCGCGAGGTGGCCGAGGAGATGCTTCGCGAGCACCGTCCCGCGACGCAGGCCTAACCGCGCCGCGGGCACCGCACGTCGTCCTCAGACCTTGCGGTGCTCGGGAACCCAGCTGCCGTCGTCGTGGCGGGTGAAGTCCTGGAGGAGCCCCGGCGCCTCGGTGACCATGCGCGCGGCGATCGCGTCGAAGACGAGGCGCAGCTCCTCCTCGGCGCCGGGCGCGGTGCGCATCTCGATGACATGGCGCAAGGTGCGCACGTTCGCCGTCCAGATGATGTCGGTGCTGAGGCCGATCGGCGCGAGTCGTCGCAACGCCGACGTGACCTCCTTCTTCTCGTGGAAGGGCACGCCCTCCTCGTCGAGGCCGAGCTCGTCGGCGGCCGAGCGCTGGAACTCCTCGAGTTGCTCGACGATCGACAGCACCTGCTCACGCAGCGGCTCGAGCGCCGGTGGCACCCGGAAGCCGACGTCGG
>SLNF01000024.1 GCA_007133145.1 Nitriliruptorales bacterium | reverse complement strand
TCGCGCTCGCCGTGGCAGCGGTCGCGGCCGCGCTCGCGGTGCGCCCACGCTCGCCGCGGCGCTGAGGCGCCGTCGCAGGCGCGGGTCGCGGCGCGCTCAGCCCACGTGGACCTCCTCGTGGCCGAAGGCGATACCGCGGTCGAGGGTCTTGTGGACGGGGCAGCGCACCGCGACCTCGCGCAGGCGCTCACGCTGGGCGTCATCGAAGTCGCCGTCGATGAAGATGCGGCTGCGGACGCGGTCGAGGTAGCCGGTCACGTCCTCGTCGCAGTCGTCGCAGTCGTCGGCGTGGACGCGGTCGTGCTCGTACTCGACGCTGACGTTGTCGAGCTTCCAGCCCTTGTGCTGGCAGTACAGCGAGACGGTGATGCAGGTGCAGGCGGCGAGCGCGCCGAGCAGCATCTCGTAGGGGTTGGGGGCCTCGTCGGTGCCTCCGGCGCTCTCCGGCTCGTCGCCGATCCAGACGTGGCGCCCGTTGGTGACCCGGACGTACGTGCCGGCGGTGAGGTCGGCGGTGATCTTCGTGCTCACGCGTGATCCCTTCGTCGGTATCGCGCCGCAGCCTACGTCGCGGCCACTGCGGCAGCCGTGGCTGCCCCGGCATCGACCGCGGGGCACGTCTGGACGCCGATGCGCCGCGCGACGACCTTCCCCAACGCCGAGGACCTCTGGCGCGGTAGCGCACCGTCCGCAGTGGGAACCCTCCACTCCCAGGCAGGCCGGTGCCGGTTGCGGCGACCGGCGGGCCCGGCACCTGGGTGAGGAGGTGCCATGAAGAGCGTGCTGATCGGCATCGACGGCTCGGACGACTCTCGGATCGCCCTGCGCTGGGCAGCAGCGATCAGCGAGGCGCTCATGGTGCGGCTGCGGGCGATATGGGCGTGGGAGTACGCCGCCGACACCGTCGTCTCCGTCGGCGGCATCGACCTGCCCGACCCCGAGGAGGCCGACGCCCACGTCGCCGAGCAGCTCGAGGCGCTGCTCGCCGAGGAGCTCGAGGAGGACGCAGGAAGGGTCACCGCGAGGGTCGCCCGCGGACCGGCAGCGCGGGCCATCCTGCGGGCGGCGGAGACGACGCCGAAGATGATCGTCGTCGGCTCCCGCGGGCTCGGTGGCTTCAAGGGCCTCCTGCTCGGCTCGGTCGGTCGCCAGCTCGCCGAGCACGCACCCTGCCCGGTGACGATCGTGCCGCGCACCACCCCGGTCGACCCCGTCTCGCTCGAGACGATCATCGTCGGCGTCGACGGGTCACGCCACGCCGCGCGGGCGATGCTCTGCGCCACCGACTTCGCCGGCCGCGTCGGCGCCGAGGTCGTCGTCGCCCACGCCGTCGAGACCCTGCAGCCGATCGACCCCGGCGCGCACGCGCCGGAGGTCGACCCGCGACCCGAGCTCGACGCGCGAACCGACCTCGTCGAGGAGTGGGCCACGCCGCTGCGCCAACTCGGGGTGCCCTACCGGGTGCGGGTCGTCGAGGGCGACCCGCGCGCCGCGCTCCTCGAGGTCGCCGAGGAGGAGGAGGCCGACGGCATCGTCGTCGGCTCACGCGGGCGCGGGCCGTTGCGCAAGCTCCTGCTCGGCAGCGTCGCGTCCTCGGTCGCGCAGTACAGCCCGATCCCGGTGACGGTCGTACCCAAGCGGGCGTGAGCGGCGGGGCCGTCCATCGCTCCACCGCACGGTCGGGCCGGCGCCGCAGCGGGCCCGGCGCGCCCGGCGACGAGGCGACGGGCCAGCCAGCGCGACTGCCAGGCGACGACGAGCAGGACCGCCACGGGTGAGACGCCGAACGCGTCGCGGAGCGCGAGGGCGGCCACCGCGTCGAGGACGCTGGCGACGAGCCCGTCGACGAGCGCCGAGGGCGCGTCGGCGCGCACGACCTCGAGGCCACCCTCGGCGGCCTCGTCGAGTCCATCGGCGAGCGGGCGGACGTCGGCGGGCACGTGGACGCCCACGGTGGGCTTCACGTCGACCTCGGAGGGCAGCACCCCGGTGCCACGCGCGACCTCCTCGGCCATGGGGACCGCGTCCTGCGGCGCGGTCATGCTCCGCAGTGTCCCGGTTACCTGCCCTCGCGCGACGACCCTTCGCTCCGCTCTTGGCTGATCCCTCGTCCGGCGGCCGGGTCGTTGCCGCTGCGCGGCCGACGACGCGGTGAAGGTCCTTGTGGGACAGGACCTTCGGCACTCCTGACTCCTGGCCCTATCGTTTATCTTCTAGCTCACGGTTACTTCCAAGATAAGCGACAGGGCGACGGGTCCCATGAGGAGGCCGGCGATGATCGAGCGCGAACGTCAGAGCGAGAGCGCGTGGACGCGCCGCCTCGCGGTCGTCACGAGCCTTGCGGCGCTGCTCATGGTCGTGCTCGTGGCCAACCAGGTCGGCGGCTTCCTCATCGCCGGCGAGCTGCGCGAGGACTACGAGCGGCTCGTCTCCGATGCCGAGGACCGCGCCGCGGCCACGCCGACCCAGGCCGACGGAGCCGCGAGCGGGCCGCCAGAGGAGCGCCCGGAGGTCACCGTCGAGCTCGTCCTCGACGAGATGACCATCGAGGCCGACGTCGACGAGGTCCCGGCCTGGGCGGAGGTGACCTTCGAGGTCACCAACGTCGGCGAGGTGCCCCACGACGCCGTCGTCGGCGACGAGGGCACCGCGATGCTCGCGACCGGGGAGTCCGACCGCTTCACCGTCGAGGCGCCCGGCTCCGGCGAGGTCGAGATCATCTGCACGGTGCCGGGGCACGAGGCCGCGGGCATGACCCTCGCGCTGCCGGTCGCCGGCGACCCCGCCCCGGCCGTCGCCGGCGAGCGCGGTGACGACGAGGCCGCCGAGGCGGCCTGGGCCTCGGCGGCCAACGCCGCGGACTACGACGGCGAGCGTCCGCCGCTCGAGCGGAGGGACCCGGCGATGCCGCCCCGAGGCGACGGGGAGGTCCACGAGATCGCCTGGGAGATCGAGGAGCGGGTGATGCAGGTCGCCGAGGACGTCTGGCAGGAGGTCTGGACCTTCGACGGGCAGGCCCCCGGGCCGGTTCTGCGGGTCGGGGTCGGCGACACCGTCGAGCTCACGATCCGCAACCCCGAGGACTCGACGGTGGCCCACTCGATCGACTTCCACGCCAGCCAGGTCGCCTGGAACGACGAGATGCGCGACCTCGCGCCGGGCGAGGAGCTCGTCTACGCCTTCGAGGCCACCCATGCCGGGGTGTTCATGTACCACTGCGGCACTGCGCCGGCACTGCACCACATCGGCAACGCGATGCACGGTCTCATCGTCGTCGAGCCCGAGGGCGGTCTCGAGGAGGTCGACCACGAGCTCTTCTTCGTCCAGCACGAGTACTACCTCGGCCCGCAGGGCGAGCCCGGTGACCTCGGCAAGATGGCCCGCACCGCCGCCGAGCCCGACCTCGTCGTCTTCAACGGCGTCGCCGACCAGTACGCCGCCGAGCCGATCGAAGTCGGCGTCGAGGACACGGTCCGGGCGTTCGTCCTCAACAACGGACCGAGCGTCGACACCTCCTTCCACGTCGTCGGCACGATCTTCGACCGCGTCGTCAAGGAGGGCGTCGAGCTCTCCGCCGACAACCCCGGCCGCTACGGCAGCCAGGCCGTCGACCTCGCCCCCGCCCAGGGCGCCTACGTCGAGTTCAGCC
>SLNF01000071.1 GCA_007133145.1 Nitriliruptorales bacterium | reverse complement strand
GCGTCAGCGTAGTCGTCGCTGCGCGCCAGGAGGACCTCATCAGCCGCGTCGTAGCCCTGGCACAACTCGATCGCGGTGGCCTGCCGATCCTCGCCGGCGACCCGGTCGGGGTCGTCGACCTTCTCATGCGGCGGTGCGACGCCCAGTCCGCCGGAGTCGTCCATCGCGATGAACTGACCGTAGCCGCCGACGACGACGGTGCCGTCGGCGTCCATCGGCGCGAGATCGAGGCTGCCGCTGGGGTCGAAGGCATCGGGCTCGATGTCGAGCTTCTCGGCGACCCCGGCGCGGTTGAACACCCACTGCGGCTCGCCGTCGGAGGCAAAGCTCATGACGGCGTTGCCGTCGATCTCGGTCTCGCCGGGCACGTCGCCGAGGTCGACCTTGGTCAGCGCGCCTCCGTCGGCATCGGTGGTGAGCTCGGCGAGGTTGACCCGGGTGATCGCCCCGTCGTCGAGCCAGGTGTCGGCGGAGCCGTTGGTGAGGTCGTAGGCGCGCAGCATCCCTTCGCCGTCGCGGTTCTCGATCGTCAGGACCCGGTCGTCGCCGAGCGCGAGCTGTGTCGGGCCAGGCGCCCCCGCGGTGTGCTCGACCCAGGCGGGGTCTTGGCCGTCGGCGAGGCCGTCGCCGATGTCGTAGGCGGCCACCGATCCTTCACCGCGCTGCGATCCTGTGCCGACCTGGAGCGTCCCGGCGACCATGGTGTCCCCGGCCCGCAGCAGTCGGACCTTGACGGTGGTGGCCGGGTCCAGCTCCCCGTCGGCGTCCTCGAACAGCGCAACCTCGACGCGGCCGCGCTCCTCGCCGTCGTCGAGGGCGAGCTCGACGATGTCGACCGACTCGACGTCGCCTTCAGCGTCGAAGGCCCGGCCGGCGATGAGCAACGAATCGTCGGTGAACACCGCTCGACGGCTCGCGTCCGAGCCAGGGATCCCGACGTCGCGGTCGACGAGCTCGTCGAACGGCTCGCCCTCCGCGGTGAGGTCGACCTCCCACTGCAGGTCCGGTGCGTCGCCGGACAGGTCGAAGACCGCCATCTCCTCGTTCTCGTTGATCACCAGCAGGTGCTCCGGGTTCCCGCCGATGTGCAGCGAGTTGTTTCGGCACTGGACGTCGCTGTCGGCGATCGAGTCCTCGTCGAGCTCGCCGGAGGAGGGATCCAGGGCGTACAGCTGAGGGTCGTCATCGGCGTACGCCCAGAGCCGCCCGTCACCGTCGATCGCCTGGGTGCACCGCTGGGTGACGTCTTCGTGTTCCCAGGCGATCGCTCCGTTGTCGGGGTCGAGGCCGATGAGGTAGTTCGACGCGGCCGGGCCGGTCTGCTCGATGTCGTTGCCGCGCAGCACGATCGTGCCGTCGGGCGCAAGCGTCGGTTGATTCATCCGCCGATGCTCGTCGCCCCCCGTCACCACGTCGAAGTTGTACGCCTCGCTGTGGTCCTGCGCCCAGCCCACGCCAGGATCCTCGGGCAGCTGACCCAAGCCCTGGCGGTGGTTCTCCGCGTCGCCGCTGTGCTGGGGCCAGGGGCCTGTGTCGCCCTCCTGCGCGGCCGCCGGCGCCGTGAGCGCCGACGTGGCCAGCGTCAGCGCAGCCATCGCGGCGACGGCCAACAGCAGCGCCGGTGCTCTCGTGACGCTGGGCGTGGTCATGTTGCTCAATGCGGAAGGCAAGGCTTCCCCCTCATGCTGATTGACGCTTTGCATCCAGGCATGCGCACGCTGGATGCCGTCCTCGAGAAGGGCGCCGGCACAACCCCCTTCCACCGCGGCTCTCCGTCGCCACGCGCGGCCAGCGCCCTCGCAAGCCCGAGTCTCGCGGCGGGCGGGGAGGGGCTGTCAAGGGGGTGTGTGGCGTCGGCCTCGCTGGGGCGGTGGCCCGTCAGCGGGTGCCTCGCTGGCCGCCGACAACCCTGCCGCCTGCGCCCGGAGGCAACCGTGCAACACGCCGGCATGACGCCGGATCACGCTTCGACGCGGGTGACGTTCGCGCCTGCCGCTCGCCGCGGTGATCGGTTGGGCGCGGCGAATTCCGGTGCAGCGACATGCCCCAGGGGCCCCCGTCCGATCGGTCAGGCCGGCTGGGCGACAGACCGCGACGGGCTGCCGTGAGAGGCGGGTGGGAGGCGCCGTGCCGAGCCATCCCGCGCCCTGGCCCGAGGTGGGTGCCGGTGGCACACTCGGGCCCTCCGGCCAGGACGCGCCGTCATTGGTGATCCTCGTGGCGACGATCCCGAAGTCTCAACGCCCGGCATCCCCCTGGAGTGCGGCGCTGGTGGGCGTCGCACTGGCCCTGGGCACCCTCGTCGGGACGGCGGGGGCCGCCGGCGCCGAGCAGGAACTCGCCGTCGAGCGTTGGGAGGGCGCGGACCGCTACGAGACCGCCGCGGCTGTGGCTGCGGAGGCCTTCACCCCCGACGAGGTCGACGAGGTCTACGTCGCGAGTGGCCGGGACTTCGCCGATGCGCTGGCCGGTGGGCCAGCCGCGGCCGCAGCGGACGCTCCCATCCTGCTCACTGAGCCTGGCGCGCTTCCGGCGAGCACCCAGGAGGCGATTGAGGAGCTCGCCCCGGATCGGATCACGTTGCTCGGCGGCCCAGCGGCCGTCGACACCGCCGTCGAGGATCGACTCGGCAGCCTTGCCGACACCCGTCGGCTCTCGGGGGAGGACCGATTCGCGACTGCGGCGGCCATCGCGGCCGACGCCTTCGACGCTGCGGAGGTCGACCGCGTCTACCTCGCCACGGGTGAGGAGTTCGCTGACGCGCTCGCAGGTGGCGCGGCTGCGGCGGCCGCCGGAGCGCCGATCCTGCTGTCGGGTGACTCGTTGCCGCAAGCCAGCGCCGAGCAGCTCGATGCCTTCTCCCCGGATGAGGTCGTCGTGCTCGGTGGCACGGCGGCGGTCCCGGCGATCGTGGCCAGCGAGGCCGCCGAGGCCGCGGGCATCGAGGAGGCCGAGCGGCTGTGGAGCAGCGACCGCTTCGGCACCGCCGCGGAGATCGCGATGGCCAGCTTCGGCGCGGCGACCACCGACCGTGCCTACGTCGCTGCGTCCGACGGCTTCGCTGATGCGCTGGCCGCCGTACCCGCCGCAGCACGCGACGGCGCGCCGTTGCTGCTCGCGGAGCCGACGGTGCCGTTCCCGCCTGCGCCACCAGCAGCGCTGGGCCCGATCGGTGGGCTGACCGTCGAAGAGGTGCGTGTGCTCGGCGGGTTCTCCGCTGTCAACGAGGGGCTCTTCCACGAGCTCGACACCGCGAGGGTTCCCACGAGTCCGCGTGAGCCGGCGAAGCTCGAGTTGCTCGCCCCGGACCGCGTCGTCGCCGACGAGCGGTTCACCATCGACGTCGTCGTCACCGACACCGAGGGTGCGCCGGTGCCCGGAGCGGGTGCGCACCTTGCCGCCGACGAGGCCGCGGTCGCCATGCCGCTGCGCGCCGGGGCCGATGGCGTCGCCCGCGTCGGGCGCACGCTCGACCCCGAGGGCGTCGGTGGGTGGCGGGCGTGGATCGACGATCCCGACGGCGAGTTGACCGACGTCGCCGACATCGAGGTCGTCGCCGCCGCAACCCCGGAACCTGCACCCGACGGCGTCGAGGCAGTCGCCGACTGCGAGGCGGTCTCGACGGGTGAGCCCGGCGCGGTCATGGCCTTCCCCAGCGGCGAGGGCCCTGG
>SLNF01000026.1 GCA_007133145.1 Nitriliruptorales bacterium | reverse complement strand
GTCGAGGACGGCGGCGACCGCGTCGGCCCCGAGCCCCTGGGCTCCCCCGCGGACCCCGGCGAGGACGAGGCGCACGACCCGGGAGGCCAGCGCCGAGGGCAACGCGTCGAGATCGGCGGTCCGCACGGCCCGGCCAGGCCCCCAACGGGCGACGAGGTCGCGCGCGGCGGCGGCCGCGAGCTCGTCGAGCGCGTCGGCGTCGTCGGTGGCGAGGTCGGCGAGGCGGTTGAGCACCCCGACGGGATCGCCGGGCCCCCCCGAGAGCCTGGCGAGCGCGGGCAGGACCTCCTCGCGGGCGCGCCGTCGCCGCTGGTCGTCATCACGGTTGGTGGGGTCGGCGACGGCGTCGAGTCCCTCGCCGTCGACGAAGCCGCGCACGTCCTCGCGTCGGAGCCGCAGCAGCGGGCGGACCACGCGCAGGTCGCCGGCCTCACGACGCTCCGCCGCGATGCCGCCGAGGCCGCGCACGCCGGTGCCACGGGCGAGGTTGAGCACGACGGTCTCGGCGCGGTCGTCAGCGGTGTGGCCGACGAGGATCACCCCCGCGCCGGCGTTGCGCGCGAGCCGGCCCAGGGCGGCGTAGCGCGCCTGACGTGCGGCGGCCTCGACCCCCTCGCCGCGGTTGACCACGGCGACCTCCCGCTCGTCGTAGGGCAGGCCGAGCGCCGCGGCGTGGGCGGCAGCGACGGCGGCGTCGGCGGCGTCGTCGCGCAGACCGTGGCGGACGTGGGCGACCCGCAGCCTGAGGTCGGGGCGCGCCTCGGCGCAGAGGTGGGCGAGCGCGGTCGAGTCGGGCCCCCCCGAGCACGCGACGATCGCCCCGGCACCGTGACCGAGGCCAGCGAGCCCCTCGGTGACCGCCGCAAGGAGCGCGTCGCGGTCGAGCCCCGCTGGTGCGGCACCCCAGCCCACTGCGGGCTCAGCCCCTGCCGCCGGCCACGCGCGCGACCCACGCGTCGGGGTCGTCGAGCTCGGCGCGGCTCGGGACGTTGGCGGGGTCGCGCCACACGAGGTCGAAGGCCTCGCGGCCGTGACGGTCGGCCACGGCGAAGATGAAGCGCTCCCCGAGGCGGTACTGCTGGGCCTTGAGCCCGAGGCCGAGGAGCTTGCGCAGCGCCTGGTCGCTGGCTTGCTGCCGGCGGCGATTGAGCACGCCGCGGACCCGACCGGGGTCGACCTCGAGGCCATCACGCGCGGCGACGACCTCTGCACCCCAGTCCATCACGACGTTGCCGTGGCCCTCGAGCAGCGACATGAGCGACTGGGCCTCGTCGAAGAGGCGGCGCTGGGTCGGCGTGAGCACGACCGCGAGCAGCGACTCGCGGTCGGTGAGCCGGGAGGGGTCGGCGAGCAGGCGACCCGCCGCGCGGGCCGCCTCGCGGATCTGCTCAGGCTCGAGGCGGGCCTCGCCGAGGTAGCCATCGACGATCGCGCGCAGGCGCGCCCGCAGCCACGGCACGCCCTCGAACTGCAGCCGGTGGGCGACCTCGTGCAGGCACAGCCCCATGCGCAGCTCGGCGGGGCTCACGCCCGAGTCCGGCAGCAGCGTGCGCTCGAGCTCGACGAGGTTGGGCCCCACGAGGGTGAGCCGGCCGGGGCCGGGGCGGTCGCCGGCCTCGGCGTCGGGATGGAAGACCTCGTACTGGCCGAGGACCTTCGTCGAGAGGTAGCCGAAGACGACCCCGAGCTGCACGGCGATGCCGCGCCTCGCGACCGAGCGGGCGAGCCCGCTCGTGCGCACGAGCCGGTCGGCGACGGGATCGGTGAGGTGGGCCATCGCCGCGAGGTTGTCGCGGATCCACACCCGGCGGCCGATGACCCTCGCGCCGGCGGGTTCGAGGCCCACGCCGAGGCCGGTGACCTCGCGGGCCACCGCGTCGGCCCGGGCGACGGTCGTCTCGAGGTCGGCCCGCAGGCTCGCGACCTCCGAGGGCGCGACGTCGGGCAGCCCCGACGAGCCAACGACCCAGCCGAGTCGCTCGGCGAGGCTCCAGTCCGCGAGCGGTTGCTGACCCACCCTCCTCAGTCCTGCGGCTCGCGCTCGCGGGCGAAGCGCGGCTGCCAGACGAGGTAGAGCAGGACGAGCAGGCTCACGACGAGGAGCCCGACGCCGAGCAGAGGGTAGAGGATGAACTGGAAGAACGTGGGCTGCTCGTAGAACTCCGGGCAGAACTCCTCGGCGATCGTGCCCTCGCGGCAGAGCTCCTCGATGTCGGGGGGCGGCTCCTCCTCGGCCTGTTCCTCGAGCACGTCGGGATCGAGCTCGTCCTCCTGGGCGGCGGCCGGCGCCGCGAGCGTGGCGGCGAGCAACGCGAGGGCGGCGAGCAGCGCGACGAGCAGCGCCGGCGCGGCGGCGAGCAGCGGACGCGGGGGCATCGGTTCCTCCAGGGGGTCCTCGAGGGACGGCAGGGCGTGCGGAGTGTAGCCAGCCCCGCGCCCGGCCGGCGAGCGCTGACAGCCGCGGGCGCAGCCGGCTCGGGGACCGCGCTCACGCTCATGACCGCGCGGTCAACCGACGGTGTCGGCGACGAACTCCTCGAGCAGGGCGGGGAACTGCTCCTCGCCGATGCCACCGGGGATGCGGGCGATGACCGTGCCGTCGCCGTCGACGAGCACCCAGTACGGCGTCGCGGTCATGCCGTAGGCGTCGGCGGCGGAGAAGTCCTCGTCGTCGGCGAGGTTGGTCACCGTCCAGCCCTCCGACTCCAGCCACGCCTGGGGAGGGAACTCCGCGCGGCTGTCGTCGGTCCAGGTCGTGATCGACACGAGCTCGATCTCGTCGGGGACCTCACCGGCGTCGACGGCGTCCTGGATCCACGGGACCTCGGCCTGGCAGGCGGGGCACCAGTGGGCGAGGAAGAGCAGCAGCCTCGGCGTGCCGTCCCAGGTGATGTCGACGGGCTCGCCGTCGTGGTCGGCACCGGACAACTCGGGCGCGGTCTCGCCGATCACGGGGTCGTCGAGCGGCTCGCCGTCGTGCGGCGGCAAGGGGTCACCCTCGACCGTCGGCTCGCCGAAGGCCGCTTCGGCCTCCGCCCCGCTGGGCCGCGTGCTCAGCACGAACGCGGCGATGAGCGCGATCACGACGACGACGAAGACGAGCGGTACGACGGGCACCGAGGAGCGGCGACGGGTCTTGGTGGCCATCTAGCGGTCCTCCCGGGAAGGCGTGAGCAGGAGCATGGCGACGAGGGAGAAGCCCGACAGCGCCATGAACGGGATCGAGACGAAGCCGAGCTCGCGGAAGTTCGGCACCCCACACGGGGCCTCGGCGGCGCACAGCGGGCTCTGCTCGGCCGGCGCCCATTCGAGGACGTAGTGGCCGAGGGCGATCGCCGCGCCGATGAGCGCGAGCGGCAGCGCGTAGCGCCGCACGCCCGGGTCACCGCGCAGCGCGGCGATGCCGAGCACGACGACGAGCGGGTACATCGCGATGCGCTGGTACCAGCACAGGACGCACGGCACGAGCCCGACGACCTCGGAGTAGTAGAGGCTGCCGAGCGTCGAAGCGAGCGCGACGGTCCAGGCCAGGAGCAGCGCCGAGGGGCCGACCGCCTCGCTGGCCGCCTGCCAGGCGCGCGGGGCGCCGAGGACCGCGGCGAGCCGC
Source organism: Nitriliruptorales bacterium (assembly GCA_007133145.1). GTDB lineage: Bacteria > Actinomycetota > Nitriliruptoria > Euzebyales > Egibacteraceae > T1Sed10-49. Next base: position 78 of record SLNF01000026.1, on the reverse strand, counting down.
AGACCGGCGAGCGCGAGCGCCGACGCTGCGGCGAGGAGCGTGAGCAGCGTGAAGAAGGTCGTCGCGGTCTGGAAGTCG
>SLNF01000028.1 GCA_007133145.1 Nitriliruptorales bacterium | reverse complement strand
TGCGCGGCGTTGGCGACCGCGACGCCGACGACCCCGGCGACCTCCTGCCAGGCCTCGACCGCCACGGGGGAGCCCTTGGTCGCGCGCGCGGCCACCTCGGCGCCGGAAGGCGGCAGGCCACGAGCCGCGCCCGCTCTGCCCAGAGCGGTGCCCGAGCCACGGTCCTCGACGGTGGCGGGACGACCCGCGGCGAGGGCGTCGAGGTCGACGATGGTGTGCCCGAGCTCGGCGAGCGAGCGTCGGCCACGGACGAGACGGCCACCCAGCAGCACGCCGGCCCCGACCCCGGTCGAGAACGTGACGTAGACGAGGTCGGCCGCGCCGCGCCCGGCGCCGAAGGCCGCCTCGCCGACGGTCGCGAGATCGGCGTCGTTGGCCAGGGCGACGGGCACGCCGAGGCGCTCGGCGAGGAGGTCCTCCCGCAGGGCCTCGGGCCAGTGCGGCGGCAGGTTCGGGGCGCGCTCGAGCGCACCCGCCACGTGGTCGACCCGTCCGGGCAGGCCGACGACCGCCCCTGCGACGGGCTCGTCGGCCAGCACCTCGCCGACGAGGGCGAGCAGCGCGTCGGGGCAGGCCTGCCCGCGGGGCGTGGGCTGGGTGCGCCGCAGCAGGACCCGACCGTCGGCGTCGATGACCGCGGCGCGCATCGTCGTGCCGCCGAGGTCGACGGCGAGGACCCGCTCAGCCATGGCCTCGCACCTTCGGCGTGTGCCAGCCGCCGACGTCGGCGAGCAGAAGATCGGCCTCGGCGGGGCCCCAGCTACCCCGTTCGTAGGGGTGGACGGGGCCAGTCCTCTCGAGCACCGGGCCGACGACCCGCCAGGCCTCCTCGACGCCGTCGGCGCGGGCGAAGAGGCGCTGGTCACCGTCGAGGGCGTCGTCGAGCAGGCGGGCGTAGGCCTCCTGCCGGGTCCCCTCGACGCGCTCGTCGTAGCGGTAGGACAACTCGACGGGGTGGCTGACCATCTCCCCGCCGGGCGACTTGATCTGCACCTCGAGGCCGACCTCGCCCCCCGGCTTGATCTGGAAGCGCAGCCGGTTGGGCTCAGGCGGCGGCGCGTCGCAGCGGGCGAAGAACTGTAGCGGTGGTCGCGTGAACTCGACGACGACCTCGGTGGCGGTGGCCGCGAGGGCCTTGCCCGCCCGGATGGAGAACGGCACCCCTGCCCAACGCCACGACTCGATCGAGGTCGTCAACGCCGCGTAGGTCTCCATCTCCGACGCCGGCGCCACGCCGTCCTCGTGGCGATAGCCGACGTACTGCCCGCGCACGAGGCGCGCGGGCTCGAGGTCGGGGATCGCCCGTAGGACCTTGACCTTCTCGTCACGCAGCGCGTCGGCGCTCGAGTCGACCGGCGGTTCCATCGCCACGAGGGTGAGCACCTGCAGGAGGTGGTTCTGCACGACGTCGCGCAGGGTGCCGACCTCGTCGTAGAACGAGCCGCGCCCCTCGACGTCGAGCGCCTCGGCCATCGTGATCTGCACGCTGGCGACGTGGTGGCGGTTCCACACGGGCTCGAGCAGCGAGTTCGCCAGCCGGAAGACGAGCACGTCGAGGACCTGGTCCTTGCCGAGGAAGTGGTCGATGCGGAACACCGAGGCCTCGTCGAAGGCGTCGAGCACGCAGCGGTTGAGCTCCCGCGCCGAGGCGAGATCGCGACCGAAGGGCTTCTCGAGCACGACCCGGCCGCGTCCGGCGATGTCCGAGGAGGCGAGCCCGCCGACGACGGTCTCGAAGAGGCTCGGCGGGATCGCGAGGTAGAGCAGTGGCGCCGCGGTGCCCTCGAGCGCCTCGGCGAGCCGCTCGAAGGTCCAGGGGTCTCGGTAGTCCCCGGCGACGTAGTCGAGCGCCGAGAGCAGGAGCGCGAGCGCCCGCTCGTCGGCCGCGCCACCGCCGAAGCCCGCGACGGAGGCCTCGACCTGCGCACGCAACTCGCCGAGCGTCAACGGCGAGGCGGCCACGGCGACGACGCGCCGGGGCAGGCGATCGAGCAGGGCGAGCTCGTAGAGCGCGGGATAGAGCTTGCGCCGCGCGAGGTCGCCGGTGCCGCCGAAGAGGACGAGGGCGTCGCAGCGCTGGGTCACGACCGCACCTCGTGCCCGCCGAAGGCGTTGCGCATGATCGCGATCGCCTTCATCGCCGGCGCGTCGTCCTGTCGGGAGGCGAAGCGCGCGAAGAGCGCCGCGGTGATCGCCGGTGCCGGCACCGCCAGCTCGACGGCCTGCTCGACGGTCCAGCGGCCCTCGCCGGAGTCGGCCGCCCAGGCCTTGACGCTGTCGAGCGCCGGGTCGGCGTGGACGGCATCGGCGAAGAGGTCGAGCAGCCAGGAGCGCACGACCGAGCCGTGCCGCCACACCTCGAGCGCCGCGGGCACGTCGATGTCGAGGTCGCTCGCGGTCAGCAGCTCGTAGCCCTCGGCGAAGCTCTGCATCATCCCGTACTCGACGCCGTTGTGCACCATCTTCGTGAAGTGGCCGGCGCCGATCGGCCCGACGTGGGCGAAGCCATCGTCGGTCACGAGGGTGTCGAGGGCCGGACGGAGATCGGCGATGTCGCGGTCGGTCCCGCCGGCCATGATGCAATAGCCCTCGTCGAGCCCCCACACGCCGCCGCTGACACCGGCGTCCACGAAGCCGATGTCGCGCTCGGCGAGGGCCGCCCCGTGGGCCTGGGAGGCGCGGAAGTTCGAGTTGCCTCCGTCGACGACGAGGTCGCCTGCGGCGAGCAGCCCGGCGAGCGCCTCGAGGGTCTCGGTGGTGGGGGCTCCGGCGGGCACCATGACCCAGACGACGCGGCGGTCGGCGCCCTCGAGCGCGGCGACGAGCGCCTCCAGGGAGTCGACGTCGCGCGCGGCGGGGTCGCGGTCGTAGCCGACGACCTCGTGGCCCCCGCGCCGCAGGCGCGTGGCCATGTTGCCGCCCATCTTGCCGAGTCCGATCATGCCGAGCTTCATGCGCTCGTCCTTCCGCTCGTCGGGTTCGTCAGGAGCTCGGCGCCGCGGCGCGCGGGCTCTCGGCGCGCAACGCCTCGCGCTTGCGCTCGAGGCAGGCGAGCAGGGCGTCGAAGGAGGCGGCGAAGCTGCCCTCGCCCTCCTGCTGGAGTCGTCGGCCGAGCGGCTCGAGGCCGACCCCGGCGTCGCTCGCGGCGGCCGCGACCTCCTGCGCCCGCGCGGTGTCGAGGCCGAGCGTCCCGGTCATCGCCCCGTCCCGGTCGAAGGCCCGGAGCGTGCGCTCGGGCATCGTGTTGACCGTGCCGTCGGCGACGAGGGCCGTGACGTAGTGGCCCTCCTCGAGGCGCGGGTCCTTCGCCGAGGTGCTCGCCCACAGCAGGCGCTGGGGGGTCGCCCCCGCCTCGGCGAGCGCGTGCCAGCGCGGGCTCTCGAGCAGCCCCCGGTAGGCGGCGTAGGCGAGCTGGGCGTTGGCGACCGCGAGGCGGTTGTGGAGCTCGTCGGGCAGGACCTCGTTGGCCGCGGCGTCGATCCTGCTGACGAAGAACGACGCGACCGAGGCCACGTCGAGGGGCTGACCGGCCCCCCGGCGGCGCTCGAGCCCGCGCAGGTAGGCCTCGGCGGTGTCGGACCACTGCGACAGCGAGAAGAGGAGGGTGACGTTGACGCTGACGCCCTGCGCGATGAGCTCCTCGATCGCGCCCATCCCCGCCGGGGTGCCCGGCACCTTCACCATGAGGTTCGGTCGGTCGACGCGGCGGGCGAGCTCGAGGCCCATCTCGATCGAGCCGTCGGTGTCGTGCGCCAGGCGCGGCGGCAGCTCGAGGGAGACGTAGCCGTCGAGCCCCCCGGTGTCGCGGTGGATCGGCGCGAGGAGGTCCGCGGCGTCCTGGATGTCGCGGACCGCGACACGCCAGAACAGCGCCTCGGGGTCCTCGACGCCCTCGGCGAGGGCCTCCGCGACCGCCTCGTCGTAGTCGGTGCCGCCCGAGATCGCCTGCTCGAAGATCGTCGGGTTCGAGGTCACCCCGGTCACCGCGTAGCGCTCCAGGTAGTCCGCGAGCGCACCGCTGTCGAGCAGGGCGCGCTGGATGTTGTCGTACCACACGCTCTGCCCCGCCGCGGCGAGATCGTGGAGGGCTCCCATGGCTGCGCTCCTTGCGTCGTCCTCCGCGCGCTGCCGCGCGGCACTCGTCTGACCCCGCCTACGGTGCCGTCGTGACCTTTGGGGAACCTGTTGAGCCCGCGCCGGCTTCCGTCCGCGACGTCAGCGCCGGGTCGATGCGCACGTGCACGAGCGCGGGGCCGTCGTGCGCGAAGGCGGCGCCGAGCGCTGCGAACACCGCGGCGGAGCCGACGCCCCGACCGCGGTCGTCACCCGCTCGACGGCGCGTCTCGGTCCGCCAGATCGACCAGCGATCGGCCAGCTCGGCGCGGTGGTCGCGGCGGACCGCTCGACCGTCGACGGCCCCGGCGAGGGCCGCAGCGGTCACGCCGACGTCGCCGACCACCCGCACCGCGACGGGATGGAAGCGACCGAGGGCCAGCGGGTCGCGGTCGACCTGGACGATCGGCTTGGAGGGGGCGGTGCCCGTGTGGTTGGAGAACGAGGCGCCCCAGCCCACGCTGAGGTCGCACTCGTTCATGAACCGCGACGCAATCGGGGTCCCCGACCGTCCGAGCACCCCACCGGCGAGCTCGTGGGCGTCGCTGAGCAGGCCCTTGGCCTTGAAGGTCGTCACGACGGGCGCGCCCAGCGCCTCGGCCAGCGACAGGATCTCGTCGATCCCGTCGCGCGCGCCAGCCCCGAGGACGAAGCGCGGGCGGCGGGCCTCGGCGAGCCGCTGCGCGGCATCGTCGTAGCCGCGCCGAGGGCAGCGCAACCATCCCCGCTCGATCGAGCCCTGGCCCAGCGGCCCGCCCCGGTGCGGGCAGCGGTCGTCGAGCAGGCCGTAGAGCCCGTCGACGTGGGTGGCCGCGTAGCTGCGGTGGTCGATGGTGACCGTCGTCGCCCGGCCATCCGGCAGCTGACCGGGTTCGAGGACCCTGCGCCACGAGCACCCCGGCGGCGCCGACGTGCGATCGGCCGACGACGGGTGGGGCCGGGGCGAGGATGAGGCGTCCATCGGCGCTCCCTTCACGCAGGTCTCACGCGGCATCTCGGTCAGCGCGGACGTCGCCGCCAGCGGCCCCGGTCGGCGGGGGCACGGCGCGCAGCCGGGTCGGCACGGCGCGGCTCACGGGGCTGGCGCTGGAAGACGTACCAGTACGGCAGGGCCACGAGGGCGGCAGCGCCGAGCATGTTGCCGAGGCCGGCGGGCACGATGTTCCACCCCAGGGCCGTGGCCCAGTCGAGGTCGCCTCCGTAGGCGATGAACAGCGAGAAGAAGCCCATGTTGGCCGGACTGTGCTGGAAGCCCGCGGCGACGAAGAGCGTCACGGCGAGCAGCACCGGGATGTACTTGCCGATGATCGTCCGACCCATGAAGGCGAAGAAGGCCGCCATCCCCACGAGCCAGTTGGCGAGGACCCCGGAGAGCACGAGGCGCCACCAGCTGGCGGCGCCGCCGACGTCGCGGTAGGCGAGCTTGCCGTCGACGATCTCGCCCAGGGAGGCGAGGACCTCGGTGGGGTAGGCCTGCGCGACGGCGATGAGGGCCCCGAAGAGCCACGCGCCCGCGAGGTTGCCGAGCCAGGCCAACGCCCAGAAGCGGAGGACGCGCGGCCAGATCCGCAGGTCGTCGAGCAGCGTCGCGGGCAGCACGACGTTGGCCTCGGTGAAGAGCACGGCCTCGGAGAGCACGACGAAGAAGAACCCGACGCTGAAGGCGAAGCCCTGCACGAGCGCGCGGGTGCCGGCGGTGTCGATGCCAGTGCTGAGAAGCGCCGAGAGCAGCGCGCCGGCGGTGATGAACCCTCCGCCGAGCACGGCGAGGACGACGATCCGCGGGGGGTCGAGCTCGGCCACGCGCCCGCGACCGAAGACCGCCATGCCCGAGACGACCCTCGAGGCATCGAGGTACTGGGAGTCGGGCACCCCGTCTCGTGCGTCCTCGGCATCAGCCACCGTCGTCGGGCTCCCGTCGTCTCGGCGCAAGCGGTCGTCGAGGCAACCGCCGAGCGACGGCGCGCCTTCCATCCCGTCGCGCCGACTCGGGCGCGTCACGCCACACGCGCGGGCCATGGCCGGGCCCGTACGAGGCGGGCCGGCGGCGCCAAAGGTCGGCAAAAGGTCACCGCGGCAGACTGCCCCCCGTCGTGGCCCGCATGGGAGCCGAGCGGGCCTCGGGACGGGAGCGAGGATGAACGATCCGGCACGCCTCGACGCCGAGCGCATGCGCCTGTCGGGACCCGATGCGCAGGCCTGGCGCCGGTGGGGCCCGTACGTGAGCGAACGGGCCTGGGGCACGGTGCGCGAGGACTACAGCCCGGGTGGTGGGGCGTGGGAGGCCTTCCCACACGATCACGCCCGCTCGCGCGCCTTCCGCTGGAGCGAGGACGGCCTCGCCGGCGTCTGCGACCTCGAGCAGCGCCTCTGCCTCGCGCTCGCGTTGTGGAACGGCCGCGACCCGATCCTCAAGGAGCGGCTCTTCGGGCTCACCGGCAACGAGGGCAACCACGGCGAGGACGTCAAGGAGCTGTGGTGGTACCGCGACGCGACGCCGACGCACACGTGGTCGCGCTGGCAGTACGCCTACCCTCAGGCTCCGTTCCCCTACGACGACCTCGTCGCGACGAACGCCGCCCGTGGGCGCGAGGAGCCCGAGTACGAGCTGCTCGACACCGGCGCGCTCGACGACGGCCACTGGGACCTCACCGTCGACCATGCCAAAGCCGGCCCCGACGACCTCTGCGTGCGGATCCTCGTGCACAACGCCGGACCGGCGCGCGACACCCTCGAGGTGCTGCCGACGCTGTGGTTCCGCAACACCTGGTCGTGGGACGTCGACGCCGGTCCGCGGCCGTCCCTCGACGGCGACGACGAGGGCCGGATCGTCGCGCGCCACCCGGAGCTGCCGACGATGACGCTCGTCGGCGCCGGCGAGCCCGAGGCGCTCTTCTGCGACAACGAGACCAACGCCCGTCGCCTCTGGGGCGTCGAGGGGGCCGCCTACCCCAAGGACGGCATCGGCGACCACGTCATCCACGCCGCGCCGACGGTCAACCCGGCACGCACGGGCACGAAGGCCGCACTGCGCTACCGGCTCACCGTGCCGCCGGGCGGCGAGGTCGAGCTGCGGCTGCGCCTGAGCCGCCACGCCGCGCCGGAGCTCGGTGAGGACTGGGAGGCGACGATGGCCGCCCGGCGGGCCGAGGCCGACGCCTTCTACGCCGCGCTCGCCCCGGCGGCGCCCGACGAGGAGGCCGACGTCCTGCGTCAGGCCGCCGCGGGGATGCTCTGGGGCAAGCAGTACTACCACTTCGACGTCGAGCGCTGGCTCGACGGCGACCCCGCGCAACCACCACCACCGCCGGAACGGCGCCACGGACGCAACGCCGAGTGGCATCACCTCAACGCCGCCGAGGTGCTGTCGATGCCCGACCCGTGGGAGTACCCGTGGTTCGCCGCCTGGGACCACGCCTTCCACGCCGTTGCGCTCGCGCACCTCGACCCGGACTTCGCCAAGGACCAGCTCCTGCTGCTCTGCCGCGAGTGGTACATGCACCCCAACGGCCAGCTGCCCGCCTACGAATGGGCCTTCGGCGACGTCAACCCGCCGGTGCACGCCTGGGCGGCGCTGCGCGTCTTCGAGATCGACGGCGGCAAGGACACCGCCTTCCTCGCGCGCGTGCTCCACAAGCTCCTGTTGAACTTCAGCTGGTGGGTCAACCGCAAGGACAGCCACGGCTCGAACGTCTTCGAGGGCGGCTTCCTCGGGCTCGACAACATCGGACCGATCGACCGCTCGGCGACCCTGCCCCCCGGGGTGCGCCTCGAGCAGTCCGACGGCACCGCGTGGATGGCGATGTACTGCCTCGACCTCCTGGAGATGGCGCTCATCCTCGCCGAGGTCGACCCCGTCTACGAGGACCTCGCGGTGAAGTTCAACGAGCACTTCGCCTACATCGCCACGGCGATGCACGACCAGGGGCTGTGGGACGAGCACGACGGCTTCTACTACGACCAGCTGCGCTGCGACGACGGCAGCTCCGCCACACTCGGGGTGCGCTCGATGGTCGGGCTCATCCCGCTCTACGCCGCGACCACCCTCGGACGGGCCACGCTCGAGCGGCTGCCGTCCTTCGCCGCGCACTTCGCGTGGTTCCTGGAGCACAAGCCGCAGTACCGCGAGGCGGTCGGCCAGGTGCGCGAGCGTGACGGTCACGTCGGCCGCATGCTCTCGATCGCCTCGCCCGAGCGGCTGCGCCGCATCCTCGCGACGATGCTCGACGAGTCGGCGTTCCTCTCGCCCTACGGCCTGCGCTCGCTCTCGCGCGAGCATCGCGAGGCGCCGTTCACGCTCGAGCTCGCCGACACCCAGGCGACGGTGGGCTACGAGCCGGGCGAGTCGACGACCGGGCTCTTCGGCGGCAACTCCAACTGGCGGGGGCCGGTGTGGTTCCCCGTCAACGTCCTCGTCATCGAGTCGCTGCGGCGCTACCACCGCTTCCTCGGTGACGACTGGACCGTCGAGCTGCCGACGGGTTCGGGGCGGCGCGCCCATCTCGGCGAGGTGGCCGAGGAGCTCTCCCGCCGGCTCGTCGCGCTCTTCTGCGACGACGCCGACGGGCGTCGCCCCGCCTTCGGCGACGCCGAGCGGTTGCAGACCGACCCCGACTGGCACGAGCGGCTGCTCTTCCACGAGTACTTCCACGGCGACACCGGCGCGGGGCTCGGCGCCTCCCACCAGACCGGCTGGACCGGGCTCGTCATCGACCTCATCGTCACCCGTCAGCGCGGCCACGACGCCGACGGCCCGCGCCCGAGCGAGGCGGTGGTGTCGAGGTGAGCACCCTCGAGCTCGGGCCCCAGACGGTGGCGTCGCTCAGCGCGGGGGCCCATCGCGAGTGGCTCGTGACCGACGGGCTCGGCGGTTTCGCGATGGGCACCGTCGCGGGCCTGGCGACCCGGCGCTACCACGGGCTGCTCGTCGTCGCGACCGACCCGCCCGGCGGGCGGATGCTCGCCCTGGCCGCGCTCGACGCGACGATCGTGCTCGGTGACCGCCGCGTCGAGCTCGCCACACAGCGCTGGGCCGACGGCACGCTCGCGCCGCGCGGCCACGAGCACCTCGCGGCGTTCACGCTCGCCGACGGGGTGCCGCGCTGGCGGTGGCAGGTCGGTGACGTCGTCCTCGAGCGCGAGCTGGCGATGCTCCGCGGCCGTCCCGCGGTGGCGCTCACCCACCGGCTCCTGGCTGCCTGCGAGCCGGTGCGCCTCGAGCTCGCGGCTCGCTGCACGTGGCGCGACGTCCATGGCGAGCGCACCGCCGACGGCGTGCCGGAGGTCGAGCCGACCGCCGACGGCTTCGTCTTCGAGGGCCGCTACCGCGTGGCCGGGCCCGGCTTCCACCCCGACGGCGCCTGGCACCGCGGCCTGCGCCACGACGAGGAGGACGCCCGCGGTCTCGCGGCCACCGAGGACGTCGTGCTCGCGGGTCGCTTCGTCGCCGACATCGCTCCGGGCGAGGCCGTCGGGGTGCGCGCCTGGGCCGACGACCTCGCCGACGAGCCGCCGCCAGCCGCTGCGGTCATCGACGCCGCGCGTCAGCGGGCCCGCGGCCTGCTCGAGCGCGCCGGCGCGACCGACGCCGTCGACGGTCAGCTCCACCTCGCCGCCGACGCCTTCGTCGTCGAGGGGCCGACGGTCGTGGCCGGCTACCCGTGGTTCGGGGACTGGTCGCGCGACACGATGCTGTCCTACGAGGGGCTGCTGCTGGCCACCGGCCGCGCCGAGGAGGGCCGCCGCCTCCTCGAGCGCGCGGCCGCGAGCCTCTCGCAGGGCATGCTCGCCAACACCGCCGACGCCGGCCGACTCGAGTACAACACCGTCGACGGCACGCTGTGGTTCGTCCATGCGGTAGGTCGTCACGTCGCGGTCACCGGCGACACCGACCTCGCCGCAGCACTGCTGCCCGCACTGCGCTCGATCGTCGGGCACCACGTCGGCGGCACGCGCTTCGGCATCGCCGTCGACCCCGCCGACGGACTGCTCGCCCAAGGCGCTGACGGCGTCGCGCTGACCTGGATGGACGCGCGCATCGACGGCGTCCCGGTCACTCCGCGCCACGGCAAGCCCATCGAGGTCAACGCCCTGTGGGTGGGCGCCCTCGCGGCGACCGCGGCGCTCGCCGAGCTCGTCGGCGAAGACGCCGCCGACCTGCGCGGGCTCGCGGAGCGGGCCTCGGCCTCGGTGCGGCGACGCTTCGTCACCGACCGCGGTGTCCTCGACGTCGTCGACGGCCCCCGCGGCGACGACGCGGCGCTGCGCCCCAACCAGCTGCTCGCGGTCTCGCTGCCCCACGCCCCGCTGACCGACCGCGCGATCGTCGAGCGCTGCGGGCGCGCGCTGCTCACGCCCCTGGGGCTGCGCAGCCTCGCCCCCGGCGAGCCTGGCTACCAGGGTCGCCACCGTGGCGACCCCGCCGCCCGCGATCGCGCCTACCACGAGGGGACGGTGTGGCCGTGGCTGCTTGGCCCCTACGTCGACGCCGCGGCACGGACCGGCCTCGACGCCTCGGCGGTCCTCGAGCCACTCGAGCGCCACGTCGCCGAGTGGGGCGTGGGGTCGGTCTCCGAGACCGCCGACGGCGACCCGCCGCACGACGCGACCGGCGCGCCTTTCCAGGCCTGGTCGGTGGCTGAGCTCCTGCGCGCCCGCCGCCTCCTGCACACGGGGAGCGCACGATGAGCGAGCCGACCCCCGTCCCGGCCACGGTGCCCCGCGCCCCGGGCGCGCTCCCGGCGCTGTCGACCGCGCAGATGCGCGAGGTCGACCGCATCATGATCGACGAGCTCGGGATCACCCTCGTGCAGATGATGGAGAACGCGGGGCGCAACCTCGCCGACCTCGCGATCAGCCGCTACCAGCCGGCGTCCTGCACGGTCCTCGCGGGACCGGGCGGCAACGGCGGCGGCGGCCTCGTCGCCGCCCGCCACCTCGCCAACCGCGGGGTCGACGTCGCGGTGACCCTCTCGGCGCCGGGCGCCATGACCGAGGTCCCCGCCCACCAGCTCGGCATCCTCGAGCGCATGGGCGTGGCGATCGTCGACGCACCGGCCCCGGCCGTGCTCGTCGTCGACGCCGTGCTCGGCTACAGCCTCGAGGGCGACCCCCGCGGTCGTGCCGCCGAGCTCATCGCCTGGGCGAACGACGCCGCCGCACCGGTGCTCGCCCTCGACACCCCCAGCGGGCTCGACCTCACCTCCGGGAGGGTCGGCGACCCCTGCGTCGTCGCCGACGCGACGCTGACCCTCGCGCTGCCGAAGCGCGGCCTCGCCCAGGCCCCCGAGGTCGTCGGGGCGCTCTACGCCGCCGACATCGCCGTGCCGCCGGCGGTCTCCACGCGACTCGGCGTGCCGGTCGCCGCCCCCTTCGCCGCCGGGACGGTCCTGCGCCTGACCTGATCCAGGCCCTGTCAGCTGCGACGCGTCGGCGCGCCGGGGCTCACCCCGGCGGCACCGCCGAGTCCGGCCCCTGGGCCTCCCAGGCGCGCGGCGGCTCGGCGAGCCGGCGGAACTGCCCGCGGAAGTACGACAGCGGCGCCTCGAGATCGCCGAGCGCGACCTCGTCGACGACGCCGTCGAGGAGGATGGGGTAGCCCACCTCGCGCTCGTCGACGAGTCGGCAGGCCGCGCGGGTCCGCACGGCGGTGAGCACCGGGCCGTAGGCGCTGTCGGCGACGTCGAGTCCGCGGAAGGGCCCGCCGGGTGCGGGCACCGCCCCGGCGAAGCGCTCGGCGATCCCGCGGTCGGCCTCACCGAGCACGTGGACGACGAAGCGGCCGGTCTCGCGGACGACGTCGAGGAGGTCGGCGAGGTCGCCGACGGCGCCGAGGACGTGGGCGGGCTCGCCCTCGGTGACGATGACCGAGGCGACGGTGAGCCCACGCGCCTGCGGTCCCCGCCCGGCGGTCCACACCGTCACGCCGCTCGCGAGCCGCCCGCGCAGGCGGCGGGCGTCGGCGGGTGCGACCTCGCTCATCGCCTCCTCCTCAGCGCCCGACCCGACATCACGGCCATATGCGCCACCCTACGGCGAGGCGCGCCCGGCCGACCTCGGCGCGGGCACGGGGTGGGGGCGCAAGGTGACCGGGTGACGGGAGCGCCGCGCCGGGATGACGCCGTCCATCGCTGACCGCTTCCTCCGTGACCGACGCCGCGTCCCCGCTGCCGACCGGGCCGTGGAGGCCGAGCCCGCCTCCGGGCTCGCGGCCCGGTGCCGACGCTAGAACCAGAGGCGGTAGGCCGCGGGGACCGTGCGCAGGATCGCCATGACCGGGGCGCTGTTGACCGCGGCAAGCACGAGGGCGGGCACGGGAGCCCACACCGAGACGACGACGCCGAGCAGGAGCGTTGCCGCGCCGACGCCGAACGCCGCGACGACCCGTCGGAAGACCTGCGTGGGCAACGGCTCGATCCACGCGCCGACGACGTGCGCGCGCACGATGAGCGCGAGGTAGGCCAGGGTGAGGACGACGAAGAGCGAGAGGAACGGCGCGACGCCGGCGGTCACCGTCGGGTAGCTGCCGAGCACGCTCGTGGGGAAGGGCACGAGCGTGACGAGGCCGAGCGTGACGAGGTTGAGGATCGTCAGGCCCGGCTCGATGAAGGCCAGCCGCTCGAAGAGCTTGCGGTGGGCGTACCACTGGCTCGCGACGAGGGCGAAGGCCAGGGCGTAGGCCCCGAGTTGGGGGAGGTCGGCGAGCAGCGCGGCCGCGAGCGCGCCGGCGGCGACGTCGGGGACGTCGATGGTGAGCACGAGCAGCGTCATCGCGATCGCGAAGACCGCGTCGCTGAGGTTGACGACCCGCGCGAAGCCGTTGCTGTCGCGCTCCGCGCGGTCGACGACGCCCACCGTCGGCTCCTCCGCCCCGGTCACCGCCGCCCTCCTCCGTCAAGGCCCTGGCGCTGCTCGGGGGATCGTGCCACGCGGCCGAGCTCCCAGGGCCTGTCCGTTCGCGCCCCCGGGGGGGATCGCCGCCCCGGGGGCAGGGCCGTCAGACGCCGACCTCGTCGCGCTCGCGCTCGGCGGCGTCGCGCGACCCGGCCTCGCCGGCCTCGCCGTCGTCGGCGGTCGCAGCGATGCGCTTGACGAGCGGGTTGACGCTGAGGTCGCTGCGGGCCAGGCGCACGAAGCTCGCGAGCAGGGCGAGCAGCGCCCCGACGGTGATCGCTGCGGTGATGGCGAGCATCGTCGAGGCCTGACCGGCCCCGTCGAAGAAGACGAGGCCCTGCAACGCCTCGTAGGGGAAGCGCGCCGGCAGCCAGCTGTGCACGAGCACGCGGTAGCCGGTCGCAAGCCCCTCGACGGGCACCGCCAGGAGGGTGAAGCTGAAGAGCCAGAGCAGGACGAGGATCGGCCAGCCGCCGAAGCCCAGCCAGTTGAGCACCGCGCTCTGGATGAGGAAGAACATCGCCGTCGTGAGCGCGAGCGCGCCGAACAGCGACCAGCTCAGCGCGACGTCGAGCCCGAGCAGCCCGTTGCCGACCGCGACGATCGACAGCGGCTGCACGACGGCGAGGACGGCCATGACGACGAGCTGGGCGGCGAGGAAACCCGTCGGGGTGATGTCCTTGCGGTGCAGGCTGAGGAAGGTCACGAGCATCGCGACGAGCGAGCCGATCCACAGCATCGCGACGAGCACGAGCGGGGTCTGGGCCTCCCCGGCGTCGGCGG
>SLNF01000179.1 GCA_007133145.1 Nitriliruptorales bacterium | reverse complement strand
GAGGACGTCTGCTCGTCGGCCGGTCCTGGGCTCTCGCCCTCGGGCTGGTCGGCGTCGGCGTCGGGCTCGTCGGTCCGCGGCTCCTCGCCGTGCTCGTCGCGCTCGGGGTCGCTGCTCATCGGCGTGCCTCCCTCTGGGGGTGGCCAGTCTAGGAGGGGCCGGCTCCTCGTCGAGGTGGCGTGCCGTACGATGCGCGCGTGCGCGCCGCAGACCATGGCCGCGTCGTCGCCCTCGCCGGCGGTGTGGGCGCGGCCCGCTTCCTCCGAGGGCTCGTCGAGGTCGTCGACCCTGCCAACCTCGTCGTCGTCGGCAACACCGGCGACGACCTCACCCGCCATGGCCTCCGTGTGTGTCCCGACCTCGACACCGTCTGCTACACCCTCGGCGGCGGGGTCCACCGCGAGCAGGGTTGGGGCCGGGAGGGCGAGCGCTTCACCGTTGCCGACGAGCTCGCCGACCGCTACGGCGAGGACCGCTGGTTCACCCTTGGTGACCGTGACCTGGCCACCCACCTCGTGCGCACCCGCATGCTCGCCGAGGGCGCGACCCTGTCCCAGGCCACGGCGACGATCGCCCGCGCCTGGAAGCTCGGCTTCCGCCTCCTGCCGATGAGCGACGACGAGGTCACGACCCGCATCGTCACCACCGACGGCCGTGACCTCCACTTCCAGGAATGGTGGGTGCGGGAGCGGGCCGTCCCCGACGTCGCCGAGGTGCGCTTCGCCGGTGTCGAGCGCGCACGGGCCGCGCCGGGCGTGCTCGAAGCCGTCGGCGGGGCCGACCGCGTCCTGCTCTGCCCGTCCAACCCCGTCGTCTCACTCGGGCCGATCCTCGCGGTGCCGGGTCTGCGCGAGGCGCTCGCCGACGCCCATGTCGTGGGGGTGTCCCCGATCGTGGGGGGCGCGGTCGTGCGCGGCATGGCCGACCGGCTCCTGCCCGCCTGGGGCGTCGAGACCTCCGCGGTCGGCGTCGCGTCGCTCTACGCCGACCTCCTCGACGGCTGGGTCGTCGACGAGGTCGACCGCGGCCGGGCCGGGGAGGTCGCCGCGCTCGGCGTCGACGTCGCCGTGACCCACACGATCATGCGCGACGTCGAGGTGGCCGGCGCGCTCGCACGCACCGCGCTCGAGCTCGGCTGAGGCCGACGCCGCACGCGGCGGGCCGCCGCTGCGGGTGCACCCAAGCCGCCGAGGGGCTCCCGCGGTCGCCGAGGGGCTCCCGCGGTCGCCGTCGAGGCAGGCGCGGGCGGGGAGGCCAGCCGCCGCCGCGCCCGGGCCAGGCGGGCGAGGGCGCCAGCCACGTGGGCCGGTAGCATCGCCGCACACCAACGCTGGGAGGCGACCGTGTGCGGCATCATCGGCTACGTCGGCGGCGACGACGCGCTGCCGGTCCTCATGAACGGCCTCGCGACGCTCGAGTACCGCGGCTACGACTCTGCCGGGGTGAGCGTGCTCACCGGCTCGGCCCGCCCTGAGCTGCGGGTCGTCAAGCGCGCCGGCAAGCTCGCCGCGCTCGAGGGTGCCCTCGCCGACGTCGGGCTCGCCGGCACGGTGGGGCTGGGCCACACCCGCTGGGCCACCCACGGGGAGCCGACCGATCGCAACGCCCACCCGCACGTCGACGAGGACGGCGACCTCGCGATCGTGCACAACGGCATCATCGAGAACTTCGCCGAGATCAAGGAGGAGCTCGTCGCCGACGGCGTGGAGTTCCTCTCCGAGACCGACACCGAGGTCCTCGCTGCGCTCGTGGCCCGGCACCGTCGGGAGCCGGCCGACGGTGCGGCCCCGGGCAGCGCGCTCGCCGAGGCCCTGCGGGCGGTCATGGGGCGCATCGACGGGCAGTTCGCCGTGGCGCTCGTCGACCGCCGTGAGCCCGACGTCCTCGTCGCCGGTCGGCGCGGCGCGCCCCTCGTGCTCGGCCACGCGGACGGGGCGCGCCTGCTCTCCAGCGACGTGGCCGGCCTCATCGCCCACACCCGCGACGTCGAAGCGCTCATGGACGACCAGGTCGCGGTGCTCACCGCGGAGGCCGTGACCGTCACCGACCTCGACGGCGAGCCGGCCTCCGGGCAGCGCTTCACCGTCGACTGGGACATCGACGCCGCGGAGAAGCAGGGCTACCCCCACTTCATGCTCAAGGAGATCCACGAGCAACCGCAGGCGATCACCGACACCCTCGTCGGCCGGCTCGACGGCGACGGGCGCATCGTCCTCGACGAGGTGCGCTTCGACGCCAGCGACGTGCGCACGATTGACAAGGTCTACGTCGTGGCGTGCGGCACGAGCTACCACGCCGGGCTCGTCGCCAAGCACGCCATCGAGCACTGGGCCGGTGTCGGCGTCGAGGTCGAGATCGCGAGCGAGTTCCGCTACCGCGACCCGATCCTCACACCCCACACGCTCGTCGTCGCGATCAGCCAGTCCGGGGAGACCACCGACACGATCGCTGCGGCCGCCCACGCCCGTGACCAGCGCGCGAAGGTCGTGGCGATCTCCAACGTCGTCGGCTCGACGCTGACCCGCGAGGCCGACGCGGTGATCTACACCCGTGCGGGACCCGAGATCGCCGTCGCCTCGACGAAGGCCTTCACCACGCAGATCGTTGCGCTCGGGGTCCTCGCCCTCTTCCTCGCCCAGGAGCGCCGCACGCTCTTCCCCGAGGAGTGCCGCGACCAGCTCGCGCGCTACGAGGCGTTGCCCGACCACCTCGAGAGCCTCCTCGAGGTCAACGGCGACCAGCTCGCCAGCCTCGCGGAGCGGATCGCCGAGGCCGCGTACGTGATGTTCATCGGGCGTCACAACGGCGTGCCGATCGCCTACGAGGGCGCGCTCAAGCTCAAGGAGATCAGCTACCTCCACGCCGAGGGGTTCCCCGCCGGGGAGATGAAGCACGGCCCGATCGCGCTCATCGACGAAGGCGGACCGGTCGTGGCGATCGCGACGCGCGGGCACGTCCACGGCAAGGTCGTCTCCAACATCCAGGAGGTCCGGGCCCGGGGCGCGGAGGTCATCGCCCTGGCCACCGAGGGCGACACGACGGTGAAGGCCCACGCCGACCACGTCATCTACATCCCCGACGTCCACGAGCTGCTCACGCCGGTGCTCACCGTGGTGCCGTTGCAGGTGCTCGCCTACCACGCCGCGGTGCATCTCGGCTGTGACGTCGACCAGCCGCGCAACCTCGCGAAGACCGTGACCGTCGAGTGAAGCCGGCAGCCCAACGCGTCGTCGGCGTCGGGGTCGATGCCATCGAGATCGCCCGTGTCGAGCGGGCGGTCGAGCGCACCCCTGCGCTGCTCGAGCGAATCTGGACCGTGGCTGAGCGGGCGCGATGCACGAGTACCTGTGGGGACCTGCGCCTCGGCGGGCTCGCCGCGCGCTTCGCCGCGAAGGAGGCTGTCGCGAAGGCGCTCGGCACCGGCGTCGCCGGGTTCGCCTTCCGGGACGTCGAGGTCGGCAACACCGTCGATGGGCAGCCGACCGTCCGGCTGCACGGCGGGGCGGCGCAGCGGGCCGCCGAGCTCGGCGTCGGCGAGGTCCACCTCTCGCTGTCGACCACCAGCGAGCTCGCCGTGGCCTACGCCTTGGCCACCGCGGGCTGATCCCTCGCCGGTCCCCGGCGGGGCCGGCGCGCCGACCGCGTGCCTTGCGACGGGGCCTGTGGCTGCCCTGTGCGCGGGGGTGTCGTCCCGCGGGGTGCG
>SLNF01000342.1 GCA_007133145.1 Nitriliruptorales bacterium | reverse complement strand
CCGGGGCGGGCAGGGCGCCGCGCTGGCCTGTACCGGCTGCGGGCAGCGCCTCGTCTGCGCCGACTGCGGCGGCTCACTGCGCCCCGACCGCGAGGACGAGGCGGTGAGGCGGTGCCCGGCGTGTGGCTGGAGCGGGTCGGCGGGCCCGTGCGAGGTGTGCGGCGACACCCGCACCGCGCCACTGGCCGCGGGTGCGGGACGCCTCGCCACCGAGCTCGCCCGCGCGCATCCCACCGCGGCGGTCGCCCGCATGGAGGGCTTCGACGCCGAGGGGCCGCAGGGGCGCCCCGCGATCGGGGTGATGACCCGTGGCAGCGTCGTGACCCGCCCGCGCTGGCTCGCCGGCGAGCGGGCTGCGGTGCTCGTCATCCCCGACGCCGATGCGCTGCGGGCCCGCCCGGCGCTCGAGGCCAGCGAGGACGCGCTGCGGCTGTGGATGGACGCCGCACGTGAGGCCGACCGCGTCGTCGTGCAGACACGCGAGCCCGGCGATGCCGCAGTGCAGGCACTCGTGCGCTGGGACCCCGACGGCTTCTGGCGTCGCGAGGCGGCGTGGCGGGCCGAGGTGGGTTTCCCGCCGGCGCGCTGGCTCGTCGCGGTGCGCCCGGCCACCGAGCCGGCCGAGGTCGCCACGGCCCTCCGCGCGGCGCTGCCCGTCGACGACGAGGTCCTCGGACCCGACCTCGGAGGCGTCTCGCTCGTGAAGTCGGCGGCCCTGCCGGCCACCCTCGAGGCCCTCGTCGGGCTACGCGAGGACTGGAGCCGTGAGGGCCGGCGGGTCGTCGTCGACGTCGACCCGACCACCGCCGGCTGAGCGGCCACGGCCGTCAAGGCGGGGCTGGCGCCGGGGCGTCGGCGTGCCCTGGCGACCGCGTGCCTCGGGCGCTAGGTGCAGGCGACGAAGACCACGGCGATGACGAGGAGAACCGCGCCGATCGCAAGCCAGCGCCGACGGGCGCTGCCGTCGCCGGGTCCGTCGGGGGCGCCGGCGGTCGACTGCGTCGGCGGCGCGAGCGGCTTGGGCCGCTCCTCGGCCGCGCTCAGGGCGATCTCGATGCGGTCGCGACCCTCGTCGGTGAGCCACTCCCAGCACACCCACGTCGCGAGGTCGGGCTGGGCGGCGAGGCGCGCACGCACCGCGTCGGCCTCGCGGTCGCTGATCCGTCCGACGCGACGGCTGCCGCCGGCGTCGTAGACGGCGAGGTCGCCGTCCTCCTCGACGAATCGCACCTCCCGGTCGAGGCTGAAGGCGCGCAGCCGCAGCGCCTCGCGTTCCTCGGGCCGCTCGGGGGAGACGCCCACCGTGCGCAGCTCCTCGGTGCCGGCGGCGTCGGCGTCGCTCGAGGGTCGTAGCGCGGCGTGGCTGAAGCCGAGGTCGTAGCCCCGGCCGATCGAGGGCTTGCCGTCGGGGCTCATCGCCTCGGTCGTCGTGATCTTGCGCTCCGTCATGACCCACCTCCGAGGGGCTCGACCTCATCATGCGCGAGCAGGGCCGTCGGCGCATCCATGACGTTGCCGCCGGGGGGCCGGCCCCGCAGGATGGGGGGCGAACACCGCGAGGGAGACCCCAGAGCATGGCCCTGCTGCCGATCCGCATCTTCGGCGACCCGGTGCTGCGCACCCGCGCGTCCGAGGTCGAGACCTTCGACGAGGCCCTCGCGCGTCTCGCCGACGACATGCTCGAGACGATGCGCTGGGCCGAGGGCGCCGGCCTTGCCGCCAACCAGGTCGGGGTCCTCAAGCGGATGTTCACCTGGGCGCACGACGAGGAGTCGGGGGCGCTCGTCAACCCCGAGGTCGTCGAGACCTCCGAGGAGACGGTGAGCGACGACGAGGGCTGCCTGTCCTTCCCGGGGCTGTTCTACCCGACCGAGCGTCCGCTGCGCGCTCGGGTGCGGGGCTACGACGTCCACGGCGAGGAGCTCGACACCGTCGCCGAGGGTCTGCGGGCGCGGATCTTCCTCCACGAGCTCGACCACCTCAACGGCATCCTCTTCATCGACCACCTCGCGCGCCACGACCGCAAGGCCGCGATGAAGCGCATCCGCGCCGGCGAGCTCGAGGAGGCCGCACGGCGACGTGACGCGATGCCCCCGCTCGACGAGGCTGCCGGGGCGTGAGCCGATGGGGCCGCCGAGGCTCTAGGCTTGCCCGATGAGGATCTGCTTCTTCGGCACGCCCGCTCCCGCCGTCCCGTCGCTGCGCGCGCTCGCCGCGCACGAGCGCATCGAGATCGTGCGGGTGGTCACCAACCCCGACCGGCCCGCCGGGCGCGGTTACGGGCTCACCCCGCCGCCTGTGAAGGACGCCGCGCTCGAGGCTGGCCTCGAGGTGTGGCAGCCCGAGAGGCCCAAGACCATCGGGCCCGAGCTCGCCGCGCTCGAGGTCGACGCCTGCGCGATCGTCGCCTACGGCGCGCTGCTGCCCGCCGACGTGCTCGCCGCCGGCGGTCGCGGCTTCGTCAACCTCCACTTCAGCCTCCTGCCCGCCTGGCGCGGCGCCGCGCCGGTGCCCCACGCGCTGCGCGCCGGCGACACCGAGGCCGGGGTGTCGTGCTTCCTCCTCGACGAGGGCATGGACACCGGGCCGATCCTCACCGAGCGGCGCACCCCCGTGCGGCCGGGGGAGACCGCCGGGGAGCTCACCGCCCGCCTCGCCGACCTCGGCGCCCCCGCGCTCGTCGAGGCGCTCGTCGGTCTCGTCGACGGCACGATCGAGCCGGTGCCCCAGCCCGAGGAGGGGGTCTCCTACGCCCCGAAGCTCTCCGCCGCCGACGCCGTGCTCGACTGGTCCGAGCCGGCCGAGGCGCTCGAGCGCACGGTGCGGGCGTTCAATCCCGTGCCGGGCGCGCACACGACGTTCGAGGGCGAGCGGCTCAAGGTCCATCGCGCCACCGTCGTCGACGGCCGAGGCGGGCCTGGGGAGGTCGTCCGCGTCGACGTCGCCGACGACGGCGCCGGTGGCCCGGTCGTGGCCTGCGGGCAGGGCGCCCTGCGCCTCGACGAGGTCCAGCCTGCCGGCAAGGCCCGCATGCCCGGCGCGGCCTTCGCCAACGGCTACCGCCCGCTGGGCCACCACCTCGGCGCCGACGCCTGAGCGTGGGCTCGGAGGGGCTGGCGAGCCGGCGGGCCGCCTACCGCGTCCTGCGCCGGGTCCACACCGACGGGGCGTGGTCGACGCCGGCGGTCGACGCCGCGATCGGCCGGCTCGGCCCGCGCGACCGTGCCTTCGCCGCCAACCTCGCCTACGAGACGCTGCGCTGGGAGGGCACCCTCGACTGGGCGCTCGGCCACGTCCTGGCGCGACCGAGCATCGACGAGGAGGTGCGCGACATCCTGCGCCTCGGCGCCTGGCAGCTCGCCTACGGCGCCACCCCCGCCCACGCCGCGGTCGCGACCTCGGTCGACCTCGCCCGCGCCGAGGTCGGCGCGAAGGTCACCGGCTTCGTCAACGGGGTCCTGCGCGCCCTGGCCCGGCGCTGGGACGCGCTGCCGTGGCCCGACGAGGCCACGAGCGAGGGGCTCGGGCTCGCGACCGGCTATGCGCCCTGGATCGTCGCCGAGGCCCGCGCCCGCTTCGGTGACGAGGCCCGGGCCGTCCTCGAGGCCGGCAACCTCGCCCCGGGGGTGACGCTGCGCGCCCGCGCCGACGCCACGGCGCTGGCCGCCGAGCTCGCAGCCCTCGGGCTGGCCCCGACCCCCGGG
>SLNF01000228.1 GCA_007133145.1 Nitriliruptorales bacterium | reverse complement strand
TGGTAGCCCGCGATCGCGACGATGGCGACGGCGAGTGCCGTCCCGCCCCGCGGTGCCCCGCGCCACACCTGCGGACCGAGCTCTCCGCGAGCGGCGGCGAGCAGCAGCAGCGCGCTCCCGCCGAGCGCGACGCGCGTCGCGCCGACCGCGGCGGGCGTGGTCTCGGCGGGCCCGAGCGCCTGCGCCGTGCCGGTCGTTCCCCACAGCACCGCACCGACGAGCACGAGCAGGGCCGGCATCATCGTGCCGCTGCCGTCAACCCGTAGATCACGAGGTCGCGACGACCCCCCTCACGGGTCGCCTCGCGGCCCCGCAGCAGACCCTCACGGCGCAGGCCGGCCTTCTCGGCCACGCGGCACGAGGCGAGGTTCTCCGGCGCGGCCATGAGCTCGACGCGCCCGTCACCGAGGCCGTCGAAGGCCCAGGCGATGAGCAGCCGCACCGCGCGGGTGGCCAGCCCCTGCCCGCGAGCGCTCACGGCGATCCAGTAGCCGACCTCGCTCACGCCGTTGCGGGGGTCACGCCGGGGGATGCCCGCCGAGCCGACGAGGCAGCCGGCCCCGTCGACGGCGGCGAAGGCCAGGTCGGTGCCGGCGGCGAAGCCAGCGGGGCGGGAGGCGAGGTAGGCCTCGGCGTCGGCGAGGGTGTAGGGGCTCGGCAGCTGCGGCAGCCAGCGGGCGACGTCGGGGTCATCCGCGGCGGCGGCGAGCGCCGGGGCATCCTGCTCACGCCAGGGCCGCAGCGTGAGCACGCCGTCGGACAGCGGTGGGTGCGGCGGCGCGACGGCGTGGTCCGCCGCGTGGCTCACCGCGCCATCGCCGGATCGGTCTCGACGGCACCCTCACGGGTGAGCCCGTAGGCGTAGGCGTCGGCCATGGCCTTCCAGGAGGCGTCGATGACGTTCTCCGAGACCCCGACCGTCGACCACTCGCGCTCACCGTCGGAGCTCGACAGCAGGACCCGCGTCGTCGCCGCGGTCCCGGCCTGCGGGTCGAGGATGCGGACCTTGTAGTCCGCGAGCGAGATCCTCGCGAGCTCGGGGTAGCGGCCGTTGACCGCAGCACGGAAGGCCTGGTCGAGCGCGTCGACCGGCCCGTTGCCCTCGCCGACGCCGATCTTGCGCACCCACCCGTCGACGACGTCGTCGTCGCCTGGCCGGGCGCGCACCCACACGCGCGCCGTGGCCTCGGCGACGGTGCGGCCGTCCTCGCGGCGCTCGACGATCGCGCGGAAGCCCTCGAGACGGAACGGCTCGACGGCCACGCCGGCCTCCTCACGGACGAGCAGCTCGAAGGAGGCGTCGGCGGCTTCGAAGGAGTAGCCGGCGTGCTCGAGGTCCTTGACGCGGTCGAGGATACGCCCCACGAGATCGCCGTCATCGCCGAGGTCCAGGCCGAGCTGCTCGCCCTTCATCACGATCGTCGACTTGCCAGCGAGCTCGGACATGAGCAGACGCAGGGAGTTGCCGACCGCCTCCGGCTCGATGTGCTGGTAGGTGCTCGTGTTCTTCGCGAGGGCGGAGACGTGGAGGCCGGCCTTGTGGGCGAACGCCGCCGAGCCGACGTAGGGCGCGTGCGGATCGGGGGTGAGGTTCATCGTCTCGGCGACCTCGTGGGCCACGCGCGAGAGCTGGGCGAGCCGCTCGGGACCGAGGAGCTCGAGGCCCCACTTCAGCTCGAGGTTGGGGATGATCGAGCAGAGGTTGGCGTTGCCCGTGCGCTCACCGATCCCGTTGATCGTGCCCTGGACGTGGGTGGCGCCGGCGCGCAGCGCGACGAGGGAGTTGGCCACGGCGCACTCGGTGTCGTTGTGGACGTGGACGCCGACCTGCGTGCCCCCGAGGTGGGCGACCATGCGCCGGGTGACGTCCTCGACCTCGCCGGGCAGCATCCCGCCGTTGGTATCGCAGAGCACGACGCACTCCGCCCCGGCCTCGGCGGCGGCCGCGCAGACGTCCGCGGCGTAGGACGCATCGTGGCGGAAGCCGTCGAAGAAGTGCTCGGCATCGAAGAAGACCCGCCGTCCCTCGGCCCGCAGCAGGCGCACCGAGTCGGCGACCATGGCGAGGTTCTCCTCGCGGGTCGTGCCCAGCACCTCGGTGGCGTGCAGCGCCGAGGACTTGCCGACGAGGCAGACGATCGAGGTCCCCGACTCGAGCAGCGCGGACAGGGCCGGCTCCCCGGCGGCGTCGTGGCCGGGCCTGCGCGTCATGCCGAAGGCCACGAGCGTGGCGTGCGCGAGGCCGAGCTCGCCGGCCTTCGCTCGCGCGAAGAACTCCGTGTCCTTGGGGTTGGCTCCCGGCCAACCACCCTCGATGTAGGGGACGCCCAGCCCGTCGATCGTGCGAGCAACGCGCAGCTTGTCCTCGACGGTCAGGGCGATGCCCTCGCGCTGCGTGCCGTCACGCAAGGTCGTGTCGTAGAGATCGACGTGCGTCAACTGCGGGTCCACCTCGGCCATGGCGTCACACCTCATCTTCGTGGTGCGGTGGCGACCCGCGCGACGGACGGTATGTGGTGCCCGCCCGCTCCCGCAGGCCGGCACCGAACCGGCTACGGGAGCGGTCGAATAATGATGGCCGTGATCGCGCGCGCGTCGACGGCGGCCACGGCGAGGCCGGTGACGACGCGGGGCGCAGGGCTCATCGGCGCCTAGTGTGGCAGACGACGGGCCACCCCGACAACCCGGCCGGCGGCCATCGCGGTCAAGGCGGTCAAGCCCCTACGCTGGCGGGTGCGAGTCAGCCGGTCGAACAGCCCACGGAGACCAGCGCACGTGATGACGAAGCGCTCCCGCAGTCCGCTCCTTCCCGCCCTCGTGGTCCTCGCCCTCGTCGTGGGGCTCGGGGGCCTCGCGGTCGCCCTGAGCGGCGACCCCGTCGTCGCAGGCAGCGCCCACGTCTGTCCCGAGGGCAGCACCGAGGGGCGCCTCGACGTCGACGACCGCCTGGCGTGCACCCTCTCGAACCTCAACAGCACCGAGGCGACGTTCGGCGTCGCGGTGAAGAACGCGAGCCGACTGCCGGTCACGGTCAGGGACGTGCCGCTCGAGCCGCTCGACCTCGTCGGCTTCACGCCGCAGGCGGTCTCGCGCGCCAGTGAGGAGAGCGACCTCGTGCTCGAGGACTTCGCGCCGTTCCGCCTCGCCCCCGGCGAGGAGCGCCTCGTCCAGATCGACGGCGAGTTGCCGGCCTGCGAGGACCGCACCGAGGGCGGCGCGACGACGTTCACGAAGCTCGCGGTCTCCGTGCGCGTGCTCGGCATTCCCCGTGAAGGCTCGGTGACCCTCGACCCTGCGATCCGCCTCGTCAGCGAGCCGTGCTGAGCAGGGCGCCCAGGCGCCGGCTGCGCCCTCAGACGACGTCGAGGAGGTCGGCGTAGCGGTCGTCCTGGCCCTTGACCACGGCGAAGAACCGCTCCTGCAAGGTCTTGGTGACCGGGCCGGGGTCGCCGATCTCGCGACCGTCGACGGTCCTGATCGGGACGACCTCGGCGGCGGTGCCGGTGAAGAAGGCCTCGTCGGCGGTGTAGAGGTCCTGGCGCAGCAGGCGGGTCTCGGCGACGTCGATGCCGAGGTCGCCGGCGAAGCGGATGATGACCTCCCGCGTCACCCCGCGCAGCACGCCCGCGGCCAGTGGCGGGGTGAGCAGCGTGCCCTCTCGGACGACGAAGATGTTCTCCCCCGAGCCCTCGGCGACCTCGCCGTGCTCGTTGAGGAGGATCGCCTCGTCGTAGCCGGCCTGCAGCGCCTCGACCTTCGCGAGCGAGGAGTTGATGTAGACCCCGCAGGCCTTCGTGCCGGTCGGGATCATGTTCGCGCCGATGCGCACCCACGAGGAGGTCTTGGCCTGCACCCCGTGGCGCAGCCCCTCCTCGCCGAGATAGGTGCCCCACGGCCAGGTGGCGATCGCGACACGGGTCGCGCTGGGAAGGGGGTTGAGGCCCATCTCGCCGTAGCCCAGGTACACGAGCGGCCGGATGTAGCAGGAGGTCAGCCCGGAGCGCCGCACGAGCTCGCGGGTGGCCTCCATGAGGTCCTCGACGCTGAAAGGGATCTCAAGCTGGAGCATCCTCGCGGAACGGTGCAGCCGCTCGTGGTGCTCCCGGTGGCAGAACACCGCGGGGCCCCGTGCGGTCTCGTAGGCCCGGATGCCCTCGAAGACGCCCCAGCCGTAGTGCAGCGTGGGGGTGAGCACGTGCACCGTGGCCTCGTCCCACGGCACGAACACGCCGTCCATCCAGATCTCGCCGACGGGCTCGATGGGCATGACGCTCCTCTCAAGCGGCCGCGGTGGAGCGGCGCGGGCGGTGGCCGCGGCGGCTAGGCATCGGCGACCTCCTCGGCGATGAGCTCGCCGATCTCGGCGGTGGAGTATCCCATCTCGATGCCACCCATGGCGCCGAGACGCGGCAGGATCGCGGCGGCGGCGGCCTCGAGGGCCACGGCGGCCTCGGCCTCGCCGAGATGCTCGAGGCACAGCGCAGCCGACAGGACGGCCGCGACCGGATTGGCCCAGCCCTTGCCGGCGAGGTCCGGCGCCGAGCCATGGACCGGCTCGAACATGCTCGGCACGGCGCCGGAGGGGTTGAGGTTGCCGCTCGCGGCGAGCCCGAGGCCGCCCTGCACCGCCGCGCCGAGATCGGTGACGATGTCGCCGAAGAGGTTGTCGGTCACGACGACGTCGAAGCGCCCCGGGTCGGTGACGAGGTAGAGGCACATCGCGTCGACGTGGACGTAGTCGACCTCGAGACCCGGGTGCTCCGCCGCGACCTCGTCGACGACGCGCTGCCAGAGGTCCCCGGCGTAGGTGAGCACGTTCGTCTTGTGGCAGAGGGTGAGGTGCCCGCGCCGCGCGGCGGCGCGCTCGGCGGCGAAGCGCACGCAGCGCTCCACCCCGTGACGGGTGTTCAACGACTCCTGGGTGGCGACCTCGCGGGGGGTGCCGCGGTAGAGCCACCCCCCCGCGCCGGCGTAGAGCCCCTCGGTGTTCTCGCGTACGACGAGGAGGTCGCAGTCGTCGGGCTCGAGCCCCGCGATCGGGCTCGGCACGCCTGGGAGCAGCTGCACCGGGCGGAGGTTGATGTAGAGGTCGAAATCGAAGCGCAGCGTGAGCAGCAGGCCCCGCTCAAGCACCCCGGGGGCCACGGCCGGGGTGCCGATCGCCCCGAGCAGGATGGCGTCGGCTCTGCGCAGCTCCTCGAGGACGCTGGCAGGCAGGACCTCACCGGTGGCGAGGTAGCGCTCGCCGCCGAGGTCGTACTCGTGCGTGGCGAGGGTGAAGCCGAAGCGCTCGCCGGCGGCCCGCGCGGCGGTGAGCGCCGCAGCGGTCACCTCCGGGCCGACCCCGTCGCCACCGATGACCGCGAGCTCATGGGTTCGCACTCCCGCCTCCTCATCGCTGCTCGCGCGGCAGCGTAGCGCGGGCCACGCAGGGCTCACGTGCGACGAGCCCCTCGACGCGCAGCCGTCGGCGCAGATCGTCGACGCCCGTGAAGAGGTGGGCGGAGAGCCCCGCCCGCTCCGCGGCGACGCAGTTGACCTCCCGGTCGTCGATGAAGAGGCCCTCATGCGCGGGGATCCCGGTGTGCGTGAGCAGCCCGTCGTAGAACGCCAGCTCGGGCTTGCGCACCCCGAGGTGGCAGCTCGCCCACACCGCGGCGAAGCGGGCGTCGAAGTCGAAGCGCAGCCGCAGCTCGTCGATCCACACGGGGTAGTTCGAGGCGATGTGGAGTGTCGCGGCGTCGACAAGCTCGTCGAGCAGGTCGCGCATGCCGGGCAGGTAGCGGTAGCCCGCGCGTCGTACGCGGTGGAACGTCGCGAGGTCCAGCCGCGTCCCGTCGAGGAAGAAGCGCTCCGCGAAGGCGTCCTCGTCGATCGCCCCCCGCTCGAACGCCGGCCACGCCGACGGGTCCCGCCTGTCGTCGAGGTCCTCGGGGCCCAGTCCCGTCGCCGCCTCGAGCGCCTCACGGTAAGGGTCCGTGAGGACCGTCCCCATGAGATCGAAGAAGAGGTGGCGCATCCGTCGGCCCTCGGATCGGGTGCGGGCAGGAGCGGTCTGGCACCATAGGGGATGACGGAGGAGTCCGATGACCACCCTGCACGGCACACAGGTCACACTGCGGCCGGTCACGTCCGAGGACGTCGACCAACTCGCGAAGATCCTGTCCGACCCCGAGGTCGCCCGCTGGTGGCCGCGCTACGGCGACGCCGAGCGCGTGCGGCGGGAACTGCTCGAAGCCCCCGACACCGCGGTCTTCGCCGTGGTCGTCGACGGCGAGGTGGCGGGTTCGATCCAGTACGTCGAAGAGCCCGCGCCGGACTACCGCCACGCGTCGATGGACGTCTTCCTCGACCCCGCCTACCACGGCCGTGGCCTGGGCACCGACGCGGTGCGCACCCTCGCCCGCCACCTCATTCACGATCGCGGGCACCACCGTCTCGCGATCGACCCCGCCGCGGACAACCGCAAGGCGATCCGCACCTACGAGCGGATCGGCTTCCGTCCGGTGGGCGTGATGCGCGAGTACGAACGCTCCGAGGACGGCACGTGGCACGACTGCCTGCTCATGGACCTCCTCAAGCGCGATCTCGAGTGACCCTCCTGCTGGACGCCGGAGCGGCACGCGCGCAGCAGCACCGCCTTGTGCCGGGAGTGACCCGTGCCGGTTCCGGGCGACGGGTGGCCACCGAGGAGCACCCGTGAGGGCCAGACCGCTCGAGCGCAGCACCGACGACCGCATGATCGCCGGCGTGGCTGGCGGCATCGCCCGCTGGATTGGCGTCGATGCCACGCTCGTGCGCGTCGCGTTCGTGGCGTTGACGTTCGCCAACCTCGTCGGGGCGCTGGCCTACGCCATCCTCATGATCGTGCTGCCGAGCGACGCGGGGCGGCTCCCGCCCCGACCCGTCGACGTCGATCCGCCGACGACACCGTTGGCGACGCCCCCTCACGGCGCGCCGACCGCCACGAGCGCCCCCGCCGGTGAGGACGACGAGCGTCGGGCCGCCCGCGCGCGCCAGGCGATCGGCGGGGGCATCGCCGCGATCGGCCTGTGGCTGCTCGCCCGGCAGATTGGCCTCGTCCCCGACCTCGCGTGGTCGGTGATCGCTCCCCTCGTGCTCATCGGCGTGGGCATCCTCCTGCTCGCCGGAAGGGCCGCAGGGGGCGAGCAGGCATGATCGCGCCCTTGCTCCTCATCGCCGTCGGGGTGCTCCTGCTGCTCACCAACCTCGACGTCATCGGCGCGAGCACCTGGCTCGGCATGGTCGAGCTCTGGCCGATCGTCCTCGTGGCCGTCGGTGTGAGCCTCCTGCTCCCCCGCGAGGCACGCCTCGGTCGCGGCGTCGTTGCCGTGACGGCGATCGTGGCCTTGGCGGTGGGCGGCTGGGCGATGAGCGAGCGCGACCAGCCGTTGCGGGGCCGCAGCGGGGAGGTCGGCATCGCCCTCGGTGGCGCCGACCGCGCCGATGTCGAGATCGAGGTGGGTGCCGGCAGGCTCGACCTGGCCGCCGGTGCGGACTCCGGCGAGGCGGTCAGCGGGACAGTCGGGCTCGGGCGCGGCCAGCGTCTCGTCGCCACCGGCGGGGAGCGCGGCGACCTCGCGCTCGTACGCGTCGCTGCTGAGGGACGCTGGTTCCGGCTTGGGGTCAACCCGACCCTCGTGGAACCGTGGACGCTCGCGGTCACTGACGAAGTCCCCGTGGCCTTGCGCGTGTCGACCGGCGTCGGCGAGGCCGAGCTCGACCTGAGCGGCCTCGAGCTCGAGGAGGCGCGCGTCGACGTCGGCGTGGGGCGCACCGTCGTGCGCCTGCCCGACAGCGGACGGCCGAGGGTGCGCGTCGACGGGGGGATCGGCGAGTCGGTCGTGCACATCCCCGACGGCATCGCCGCCCGCATCGCCATCGACACCGGCATCGGCGCAGCGACCGTCGAGGAGGCGTTCGTGCGGAGCGGCGACGTCTACACGAGTCCGGGTTGGGAGGACGCTGAGGACCGCCTCGACGTCGTCATCGACACCGGGATCGGCGCGGTGAGGGTGCTGCGCGGCGACGAGGACACCGAGACGCCTGCGCCGTGAGC
This sequence comes from Nitriliruptorales bacterium, assembly GCA_007133145.1. Classification (GTDB taxonomy): domain Bacteria; phylum Actinomycetota; class Nitriliruptoria; order Euzebyales; family Egibacteraceae; genus T1Sed10-49. The sequence goes on along the minus strand of SLNF01000228.1, from coordinate 5,770 downwards.
CGCACGGCCGGCAGCACCTCCCCCGGTCGGGACGGGTCGCGCCGACCGCAGCACGACCGCCTCAGCTGCGCTCGGCCGACGGCCCCGGGGGTCCGACAGGCGCAGCCAGCGACGGGCGTGGGCGCGACGCTCGCGCTCGGCCCGCGAGGGCTTGTCGCGCGCGGCCTGCCGGTCGTCGACCCGGCGCCGCAGCCCCGAGGGCGTCGCACCGGGGCCTTGCTCGCGGAGCAGGGTGTCGAGCGCCGCAACGCAGCGGAGCCGCTCACCCGCCAGGCGCCGGCCGAGCCACGCGAGCCCACCGACGGCGTCGAGCACGGCGGCCTCGGCGATGAGGTCCGCGGTCTCGGAGGCCGGATCAGCCACGGTCGCCGGTGGGGCCACGGCCTCCCCGGTCAGCACGTCGACGAGGACCCCGAGCGCCGCGATGATCCCACGCCGCGCCCCGCCGTCGACCGCGAGGGCCTCGTCGCCCCGAGGCCTACCGGCGCTGGGCGTCGAGGAAGCGGTCGAGCACCTCGCGATCGCGGTTGTAGGACAGCAGGTCCCGGGCCTGTCCGGGGGACAGCCAGCGCAGGTCGTCGACCTCAGCGTCGGAGCTGAACGTGCCCCCGACCGCGCGCATCGCCCAGAAGCGCACGGTCTTCTCACGGGGCCCCAGAGGCGTGCGGATCGGGTAGCGCACCTCGCCGAGCTCCTCGCCGAGCTCGACGTCGTAGCCAGTCTCCTCGGCGACCTCCCGCCGCGCAGCGTCGAGTTCGGTCTCGCCCTCGTCGAGCTTGCCCTTGGGCAGCGACCAGTCGTCGTACTTGGGGCGGTGCACCACGGCGATGCGCGGACCTTCGTCGTCGGCGCGCCAGAGCACCGCTCCCGCCGCCCGCACCGGCTCGTCCATCGCGCCTCCCAACCTGGCCATCCGGTCCTCGGCAGCGGCAGCGTAACGGGCCGTCGGTCCCTGGCAGCGACCGGACGCAACCGCTAGCGTGACCGTCCGCCTGCGGAGGAGTGTTGCGGTGTCTGACTGGCTACACGTCGAGGTCACGCTGACGGGCAACCATGCCATGCGCCTCTCCCCCGCGCCGGGCCGCGTCATGCTCTGCCACCTCGAGCACACCCTCGCCGACCTCGCCGACGCGATCGACACCGGTTTCGGCCGCTGGGACCTCGGCCACCTCCACGAGTTCACCGTCGGTGAGCGGCGCTTCATGCCGAGCCCCGAGCCCACCGACAACGCCGAGGACAGCGAGGAGACGACGCTGGCGGACCTCGAGGTGGAGACGGGTGACCGTTTCGCCTACGTCTTCGACCTCGGCGAGGAGTGGGAGCACGTCTGCGAGGTCACCGAGGTCGGGATCGACCTCGGCCCCGAGGACGAGCCCGACGGCGTCGTGGCGGTCTTCGGCTGGGGCACGATCCCCGACCAGTACGGCCGGGAGCGCGCCGGCGAGGACCGCGAGGAGGACGACCTCGACCCCGCTGAGGCGTGGGAGGTCGTCGCCAACGCGCTGCGGGTCGATGAGACCCCGCCCCCGCCCGGGCTCGCCGCCGCCGCGGCCGCGCTGCGCGAACCCGCCGGGCACGCCGGGCTGGCGATCGTCGCCGAGGCCGCCGACCTCGATCCCGACGATGACGACGTCGACCTCTGGCTCGACGCGGTGGCCGGGATCGTCGAGCCCCAGCGCGAGACGAGCCTCGATGAGGTCTCGCGGGAGGCCTGGCAGGCCATCGAGCACGCAGACTGGGCCGGGGCGGTCATCGAGCTCGTGCGTCTGGGGCAGGGCGCTGCGGCCGATGCGCCCTCCCTGCACCACCTCATCGGCCAGTGCCCCGAGGTCGAGGAGTCCGACCTCGACCCCGACGACGAGGCGACCCTGCGCCAGGGCCTCGCGCTCGTCGGCGGCCTGCTCATGGCCGTCGGCGTCCTCGATGACGATCGCCGCCTCACCGGGCTCGGCGCCTGGGGACTGCCGCGGGCGCTGCGGCGTGCGTGGACCGGTGAGGCCTGAGCGCCCGGCGGAGGCGACACGCTCGGCCGGGCGCCGACTCAGCGCGCCGGGCCGCGCTCGCCGAGGTCGACGGCAAGGACCCCGGCCAGCAGCTCGACGGTCTCCCACGTGGTGTGCTGCCGACCGTTGAGGATGCGCGAGAGCGTCTCGCGTCGCAGCGGCCGGGTCGTGGCGGCCAACCGCGCCTCGAGGTCGGTCACCGTGAGTCCCGCGGCCCGCAGCGCCTCATGGCAGCGGATCACGGCGGCCCAGAGCTCCTCGTCACCGGCGGGAGCGGGGCGCTCCCACCAGCGCACCTCACCGGCGGGCCCCCGGGAGGGCCGGCGACCCCGCGTGCGCCAGGCCCCGCGTCGCGGCCTGACCGGCGGCTCCTCGTGGGTCCGGAAGCGCCGCTCCTCCGGTGGTGGCATCTCGATCCTCCTCGCGAGCCTCATGACGAACCTCCTCCGGCGTCGGTGGTGGCATGATGTCCGGAGGTGACCGTCAGATTTGACGAAAGGCCGCGCATGACCGCCGGCGTGCGACCCTTGGAGGGCGGCAAGCCCGTCGACGCGCGCGACCTCGCCGCCTGGACCGGCGTGAGCGCGCAACCGGAGGGCGACGACGCGGTCTGGCGGGAGGAGGCCAGCGCCTACGTCGCGGCCCATCCGCGCCCGGGCTCGGGGTTCAGCGAGGCTCAACGCCTGGTCCTCCTGCGCCGGCTCGCCGCCGGGCCGGCGACGAGCGTCGAGCTGCTCGCGGCGCTGCGTACCGTCGGCTGGGTCGGGGCGTCGGATCTCGAGAACCGGGTGCGGGAACTGCGCGGTGGCAGCCGCGGCGCTGGCCGCGGCGGGCTCGACCTGCGCTCGCAGGCCGGAAGGCACTGGCTCGCCGCGCCGCTGCCCGCGCTCGACGACGCCCAGGTGCAGGCGATCGGCTTCGCCCAGGCGATGCTCACCCAGCTCGACACGCCGATGGCCGCGGCCGCCACCCGTGCGCTCGGCGAGGTCCTGCCGGGCCTCAACCCCGCCGCAGCCCCGGGGACGACCCCACCGCCGGCCCGCCTCACGCTGCTCGAGCGCTTCCACGAGGCCCTCGACGAGCGCCGTCCGGTGCGGCTGCGCTACGACTCCCGCAACACCGGCCTCAAGCGCCTCCTCACGGTCGTGCCCCTCGAGTACGTCCCGATCGGTGGCCTCGTCAAGGCGGTCTGCGTGGAGGTCGACCGTGACGGGCGGCGCCGAGGCGTCGACCGCCAACTCGTGCTCGAGCGCATCATCGAGGTCGAACCGCTACCCGACTGGGCCGATCCCGAGCCGCAGGCCTGCACCCTCGTGCGCGACGAGCTCGTCATCCACGTGCCCGAGGCCCTCGCCGAGATCATCCATGAGCGCGGGATGTTCGGCACGGACGGGTCGTCGCCGACCCGGCTCGTGTCCGACGCCGAGGTCTACGAGGTCACCGGGACCTTCCCCCGGGCCCTGGCCTGGGACGTCATGGAGCAGCTCTGCGCGTGGGCGGGCAGCGTGCAGGTGCACGCGCCGCTGTGGCTCGTCAACGCCGTGTGCCGCCGCCTGCGCGCCGGACTCGAGGAGATGGAGACCGCGGCGGGGTTCCGTCTCGTCAAGCCCGACCCCACGGCACGCTTCACATCCCACGCCGAGGCGGTGGGCTGGGAGCCCGGTCCGGCAGCCTCGGATCCCCGCGGGCGGGCGCGCCGGCTCGCACCCCGGCCCTGAGGCGCCGTTCGCCGCCGAGCGGGGGTCGCCGGCCCTCGCCGTCGGCGGGGGGCCCTCAGCGCGCCGCGGCGGCGGCGATGCGGTCGAGGACCGCAGCAGTGGCGAGGGCGTCCTCGACCGGCAGCAGCGCAGGCGCTCCGCCGCAGACCTCGGCGAAGTGCTCGAGCATGCGCTCGTAGGGGTTGACACGCCACGCACCCACGGCGCGCCCGTCACGCAGCAGCGCTGCCTCGGCGTCGTCGCTCGCGGTGAAGGCCCGGGGCACGTCGAGGCTGCCGCGGGGCCCGGCGATAGTGAGGTGGTCGTGGCGCACGGTGGCGAAGGAGGCGACGATCGTCGCGAGCGCGCCTCCGGGGAAGCCGAGCACCGCGGCGGTCGCGCCATCGACGCCGCTGTCCCAGCGCTGACGCAGCGCCACGACGTCCTCGGGCTCCTCGCCGGCGCCCCAGCGGCTGGCCGCCACCCCGTAGACCCCGAGGTCGAGGAGAGCGCCCCCGCCCTGCTCGGGACGCGCACGATAGTTCAGCGCGTCACCCATGATCGTGCCGAACGCCGCGTGGATGGTCTGCACCGGGCCGATGACGCCGTCGGCGAGGGTCTGCAGCCAGGCGTGCGTGCGGGGGTGGAAGCGCGCCATCACGGCCTCCATGAGCACCCGGCCGCTGCGTGCCGAGGCCGCGGCCATGCGCTGGGCGGCGGCGGCGTCGAGCGCGAGCGGCTTCTCGCACAGCACGTGCTTGCCCGCCTCGAGCGCGGCGACGGCCCAGGGCTCGTGGAGGTCGTTGGGCAGGGCGAGGTAGACGGCGTCGACGTCGTCGGCCTCGACCACCTCGCGGTAGGAGCCACGCGCGCGACGGAAGCCGTGGCTGGCCGCGAAGGCCTGGGCGCGCGTGCGCGAGCGCGAGCCGACCGCGGCGAGGTCGTGGCCGACGGCGAGCATCGCCGGCGCAAGCTTCGTGGCCGCGACCGCTCCCGGTCCGAGGACTCCCCAGCGCAACATCGTCGATGAGCCTACACCGCGCCGCGTCTCACCGATCGGCCCGGCGGGTCCTGCCCGACCGCCCCGAGGGCGGACCGGCGTCGCAGGGTGAGCCTACGCCGCGGTGTCCGACAGGGCGCGGCCGCGCGAGGGGTGGCGCAGCTTCGACAGCGCCCGGGCCTCGAGCTGGCGGATGCGCTCACGGGTGAGCCCGAAGTAGCGCCCGACGTCGTCGAGGGTCCGCGCCTCCCCGTCGAGGAGGCCGAAGCGCAGCTCGAGGATGATCCGCTCCCGCTCCGGCAGCCCGGCGACGACGTCGAGCAGCTCCTGGCGGGCCAGGCCCTTGGCTGCCACCTCGAGGGGATCGTCGGCGTTGCGGTCCTCGATGAAGTCGCCGAGCTCGGCGTCACCGTCCTCACCGACCGGCGTCTCGAGCGAGGTCGGCGTGCGGGCGTAGGTGAGGAGCTCCTCGACGGTCTCGGGGTCCTCACCGAGCTCCTCGGCGAGCTCCTCGAGCGCAGGCTCGCGCCCGAGGGCCTCGGCGAGGTCGCGCTGCATCGACAGGGCCCGTCGGACCCGCTCCATCATGTGGACGGGCAGCCGGATCGTCCGCCCCTTGTCGGCGACGCCACGGCCGACGGCCTGGCGGATCCACCACGTCGCGTACGTGGAGAACTTGTACCCGCGGCGGTAGTCGAACTTCTCCACCGCGCGCAGCAGGCCGAGGTTGCCCTCCTGGATGAGGTCGAGCAGCGGCAGACCCTGGCCCTGGTAGCGCTTGGCGACGCTGACGACGAGCCGCAGGTTCGCCTGCACGAGGCGCTCCTTGGCACGCTTGCCGTCGCGGTCGACCTGATGGAGCTGCCGTCGTCTCGTCGGGGTCGCCTTGCCGCCCTCGGCGAGCAGCCGCTCAGCCTCCAGGCCGGCCTCGTAGCGCTTGGCGAGATCGACCTCCTCCTCTGCGGTCAGGAGGGCCGTGCGGGCCATCTCCCGGAGGTAGAGCTGCACGTGGTCGTGCAGCGGCATCTCCTCGACGATCTGAGCCACGACGGCAGTCACCAGCCTTTCTG
>SLNF01000197.1 GCA_007133145.1 Nitriliruptorales bacterium | reverse complement strand
TCTTCGGCACCATCGACACCTGGGTGCTGTGGAACCTCTCCGGCGGCATCAACGGTGGCGTCCACATGACGGACATCACCAACGCCAGCCGCACGATGCTCATGAACCTCGAGACCCTCGACTGGGACGACGAGCTCCTGAGCTTCTTCAACATCCCGCGGGCGATGCTGCCCGAGATCAAGCCGTCCTCCGAGGTCTACGGCCAGACGCCGGTCAACGGCCCCGTGGGCGCGGCGGTGCCGATCGCCGGCATGCTCGGCGACCAGCAGGGCGCCACCGTCGGCCAGGTCTGCTTCGACCCCGGCGAGGCGAAGAACACCTACGGCACCGGTAACTTCATGCTGCTCAACACCGGCACCGACATCGTGCCGTCCCAGCATGGCCTGCTCACCACCGGTGGGTACAAGATGGGCGACAACCCGGCCATCTACTGCCTCGAGGGCGCAATCGCCGTCACCGGCTCGGCCGTGCAGTGGCTGCGCGACCAGCTCGGCATCATCACCAGCGCCGCCGACACCGAGGCGCTGGCCAACCAGGTCGAGGACACCGGCGGGATGTACTTCGTGCCGGCGTTCAGTGGGCTCTTCGCGCCGTACTGGCGCTCCGACGCCCGCGGCGTCATCGTCGGCCTGAGCCGCTTCAACACCAACGCCCACCTCGTGCGGGCAACGCTCGAGGCGGTCTGCTACCAGACCAAGGACGTGGCGGTGGCCATGGAGCAGGACTCGGGCGTCGAGCTCGAGGTCCTCAAGGTCGACGGCGGCATGGTCGCCAACGACACGCTCATGCAGATGCAGTCCGACATCCTCGGCGTCCCCGTCTCGCGGCCGAAGGTCGCCGAGACGACCGCCCTGGGCTCGGCCTACGCTGCGGGTCTCGCCGTCGGCTTCTGGAGCACCTTCCAGGAGATGCGGGACAACTGGCTCGAGGACAAGCGCTGGCACCCGCAGTGGTCCGAGGACCAGCGGGAGTCCGGCTTCGCCGGTTGGAAGAAGGCCATCGAGCGCACGCTCGACTGGGTGGACGTCAGCTAGCACGACGAAGGCTCAGCTCGAGGGGGCGGTGCGCTGGCACCGCCCCCTCGGCGTTGGAGCCGCAGCACCCTGGAGGGCTGCGCCCGCCGCTGGCCGGGCGCGTGCACGCAGGGCTCAGGGCAGGGTGGCTCGCCCCGACGGGGGCCTGATGAGGGAGACAAGGCAGTGGCGGTCGGCATCGTCATCGTGTCGCATTCGGACCTCCTCGCACGAGGGGTGGCCGAGCTCGCCGGGGAGATGGCCGAGGGTGTGACCCTCGTCGCGGCCGGCGGCACCGACGACGGCAGCATCGGGACCTCCTTCGACCGTGTGCTTGCGGCGATCACCGAGGCCGATACGGGCGAGGGGGCGCTCGTCCTCGCCGACCTCGGCAGTGCGGAGCTCACCGCCGAGCAGGCCTTCGAGTTCCTCGACCCCGAGCAGGCTGAGCGCGTCGCGCTCGCCAACGCCCCGATCGCCGAGGGGGCGATCGCCGCGGCGGCCACGGCGGGAGGTGGGGCGTCGCTCGCCGAGGTCCTCGCCGCCGCCGAAGCGGCTGGCGGAGGCGCGGCGGCCGACGCCGGCGAGGCCGTCCTCGCCGAGCCCGACGTCCGGGAACGCGTCGTCCTGCCCAACCCCCTCGGGCTCCACGCACGCCCGGCCTCCCACGTCGTCGCGGCCTTGCGCAACCTCGACGCCGAGGTGCACATCGCGCGTACCGACACCGGTGCCGGCGCCTCGGCACGCTCGGTCCTCGACGTCGTCGCGTTGGGTGCGACCGGCGGGGTCGAGGTCGAGATCGCCGCGCAGGGCGTCGACGCCGTCGAGGCCGTCGAGCGCGTCGCGGCGATGGCCCGGGAGGGGTTCGGCGAGGCGGCCGGCGAGGCCCCGGTCGAGGAGCCAGAGCCGGCGCCGGTCGAGCGCGCCTCCGACCGGCCGCCTGCCGCAGGAACGACGCTCACCGGACGCGCGGTCGTCGCGGGCACGGTCATCGGACCGCTGGCCGAGTTGCGCCGCGCGGTGCCCGCGGTGCCCGAGGGCACCGGCTTCGACCCCGAGGAGCAGCGTCGGGCGCTCGCTGCCGCACGCGACGCCGCCCGCGACGAGCTCGAGCAGCTCGCGGCGGGGCCGGAGGGCGCGATCTTCGCGATGCACCTCGTGCTGCTCGACGACCCGGCGTTGTCGGCCGCCGTGGACGAGGCCCTCGATGAAGGACTCGCCGCCTCCGCGGCGTGGCTGCGCGGGGTGACCGCCCAGGAGGAGCTCCTCGCCAGCATGGCCGACGCGGCCTTCGCCGCCCGCGCGCTCGACGTGCGTGACGTCGGCGACCGGGTGCTGCGCCAGCTCCTCGGCCGGGAGGCCACCGGTGTGGCCGCGCCGCCGGCCGGCGCGATCGTCGCCGCGAGCGACCTCACCCCCAGCGACGTCACCCAGTGCGCCGACGCCGACATCGCCGGGTTCGCCACCGCTGCGGGCTCACAGACCTCCCACGCGGCGATCCTCGCGCGCAACCTCGGTATCCCCCTCGTGATGCGCCTCGGGCCGGCGGTGCTCGCGATCGCCGACGGCACCGAGGTCATCCTCGATGGCGACGCCGGCGAGCTCGTCGTCGCCCCCGACGCGGAGCGCCGTGCGGCCGCGACCGCAGCGATCGCCGCGGCCGAGGCCGAGGCCGAGGCAGCCCGACGGGTCGCCGCAGAGCCCGGCCGGCTCGCCGACGGCACCCGCGTCGTCGTCGCGGCGAACGCCTCCTCGCCCGTCGAGGCGCGCCGCGCGGTGGCCGAGGGCGCGGAAGGCATCGGGCTGCTGCGCACGGAGTTCCTCTACCTCGAGCGGACCGACCTGCCGAGCGAGGACGAGCAGGTCGCCGAGCTCGCGGAGATCTGCGAGGCCATGGAGGGCCGCCCGGTCATCGTCCGCACCCTCGACGCCGGTGGCGACAAGCCCGCGCCGGCGCTCGACCTCGACCCGGTGCGTCATGGCTTCCTCGGCCAGCGCGGCCTGCGGCTCTCCCTCGCGCGCCCGGAGGTCTTCCAGCCCCAGCTCCGGGCGATCCTGCGGCTCGCCGCCGCTTACGAGGTCGGCGTGATGTTCCCGATGGTCACCGACGTCAGCGAGGTGCGCCGCGCCAAGGCCGCGCTCGCCGAGGCCGCCGCCGCCCTCGAGGCCGAGGGGGTCCCCCACGGCGAGCCGACCGAGGTCGGCGTCATGGTCGAGGTGCCCGCCGCGGCGGTGGCGCCGCAGGACCTCGTCGCTGAGGTCGACTTCTGCAGCGTCGGCTCGAACGACCTCATCGCCTACACGATGGCCGCCGACCGCACCCTCGAGGAGGTTGCCGAGTACTACCGTCCCGAGCACCCCGCGATCGACCAGCTCGTCGCGTGGCTCTGCGACGCCGCTGCCGACGCCGGCTGCTGGGTGGGCGTGTGCGGCGAGATGGCCGGCGACCCTGACCACGCCGCGCGCCTCGTCGGCCTTGGTGTCCGCGAGCTCTCGATGGCCGCCGGGTCGATCCCCGCGGTGAAGGCCCGCCTGCGCGAGACCTCCCCGTAGCCGCGGCCGCCCGGCCCCTCCGCGCCCGCCCGGTGCCGATTGGCGACTCGCGTCGCTTACGTCGCAGGGATCCGCCACTCGGTGGTGCGGGCCGCCCGGCGTCGCAGGGATCCGCCACTCGCACGTGTGGCGGCGCCCCGGCCAGCCGTGCCGACGGTCG
>SLNF01000317.1 GCA_007133145.1 Nitriliruptorales bacterium | reverse complement strand
ATCGGCCCGCATCGTCGGTGACGTCATGGGGAAATACCACCCCCACGGCGACAGCGCCATCTATGACGCGATGGTCCGCATGGCCCAACCCTTCAGCTACCGCTACCCGCTTGTGAACGGCCACGGCAACTTCGGCTCGATCGACGGCGACAGCGCTGCGGCGATGCGCTACACCGAGGCCCGCCTCTCGCCGCTCGCGATGGAGCTGCTCGACGGCCTCGACGAGGACACCGTCGACGAGGTCGCCAACTACGACGGCCACGAGACCGAGCCGGTCGTCCTGCCCGCGCGCTTCCCCAACCTCCTCGTCAACGGCTCGTCGGGCATCGCCGTCGGCATGGCGACGAACATCCCACCCCACCATCTCGGCGAGGCCATCGACGCGACGATCCACCTCATCGCCAACCCCGACGCCACCGTCGGGGACCTCATGGCGATCATGCCCGGCCCCGACTTCCCAACCGGTGGCCGCATCCTCGAGGGCGACGGGATCCGCGACGCCTACCTCACCGGCAAGGGCGCGATCACCACCGAGGCGGTCGCCACGACCGAGACCCGCTCGGGCGGGCTGCCGCGCATCGTCATCACCGAGATCCCCTACCAGGTCAACAAGGCGACGCTGCTCGAGCGCATCGCCGACCTCGTGACGCGCCGCAAGCTCGAGGCGGTTCGCGACCTGCGCGACGAGTCGAGCCGCGACGGCATGCGCATCGTCGTCGAGCTCAAGCGCGGCGAGGACCCCCAGCGGGCGCTCGCGGCCCTCTACGACGCCACCGACCTGCGCCAGACCTTCCACGCCAACCTCGTCGCCCTCACGACGCCGGCGCGCGGTGAGCAGCCCGAGCCCCGCACCCTCGGCCTGCGCGAGCTGCTCGGCGACTACGTCGCCCATCAACGCGACGTCCTGACCCGTCGCACCCGGCACCGCCGCGAGAAGGCCGCGGCCCGCGCCCACGTCCTCGAGGGGCTGCTCGTCGCGCTCGACCACCTCGACGAGGTCATCGCCCTCATCCGCGCCGCCGACTCCGCCGACGTCGCGCGCGGGCAGCTCATGGAGCGCTACGACCTCACCGAGATCCAGGCGAGCGCGATCCTCGACATGCAGCTGCGGCGCCTCGCCCGGCTCGAGGCCACGAAGCTCGCCGAGGAGCACGCCGAGCTCCTCGAGCGCATCGCCCGCCTCGACGCGATCCTCGCCGACCCCGGCGAGCTCGACGCGCTGCTCACCTCCGAGCTCGCCGACCTCAAGGCGCGCCACGCCGGCCCACGCCGCAGCCGGCTCGCGGCGGCGCCGACGGTGGAGGCCGCCGACGGTGACGACAGCCTGCCCGAGCTCGCCGCGCAGGAGGTCACCGTCTCGCTCACGCGCAGCGGCTACGTCAAGAGCGTCGGGGCCCGGCGGACGACCGCGCCCCACGCCCACCCCAAGGACCCCCTCGCCGCAGTCCTGCGCGCGACGACCGACGACACCGTCCTCGCGATCGACGCCGCCGGCGGCGGCTACCGTCTCGCGCTGCGCGACGTCCCCGTCGTCACCGCCCGCCACCGTGGGGTCACCCTCGCCCAGCTGCTCGGCGAGGCCCCCGCCGCCCCGCTCGTCGGCGCGGTCGTCCTGGGGCCGGGCACCACCGACGTCCTCACCGCCTCGGCCTCGGGGCTGCTCAAGCGCACCACGCGGGAGGCCTACGAGGGTAGGGCGCGCACGATGGTCGCCGCGGGGGTGCGCGAGGGTGACCGCCTCGTCGCCGTCGCCGGCTGCGGCCCCGACGACGAGCTCCTGCTGGCGCACTCCGGCGGCCTCGTCCTGCGCTGCGGGGTCGCCGACGTCCGGGCGATGGGGCGCAGCGCGAGCGGCGTCGCCGGACAGGCGGTGCCCGACGGCGCGCACCTCGTGACCCTCGGCGTCCTCCCCGCCGACGGCGTGCGCGCCGACGTCCTCACCGTCGGCGCGCAGGGGCAGACCAAGCGCGTCCCGCTCGAGGAGTACCCGCGCCAGCGCCGCGGGGGCAAGGGCGTGCAGACCGGTGTGACCGACCTCGCCTGGTGCGGTCCCGCCGTCGACCTCCACGTCCCCCTCGGCGCGGAGGTCCGCGTCCTGCGGCCCAGCGAGGTCGACCTCGGGCGCCGGGCCGGACGGGCTACGATGACCCTGCCGACGCCGACCGACGCGATCGTCGCCGAGTCCGGGGCCCGCCCCGACGTCTGAGCCGAAGAGGGATGTCCGCCGTGCGTTTCGAGCTCGATCCGGCCGCCCCGCCCGCCGAGGAGGTCCGTCGCCTCGCGATCGCCGGTGTCGACGACGCGCGCGCCCGCCTCGAGGGCGGCGGGGAGCCCTTCGGAGAGGCCGTGCACGAGGCCCGCAAGCGCCTCAAGGAGGTCCGTGCGGTGCTGCGCCTCGCCCGGCGGGGGATGCGCAAGGGTGAGGCGAAGGCCGCGCAGACGGCGCTGCGCGACAGCGGACGGCGGCTCGCGCCGGTGCGCGACGCCGAGGTCGTCCTCGCCACCCTCGACCGGCTCCGCGGCCCCGACGACCTCGTCGCCGGCTTCCGCAGTGAGTTGCTCGAGGACCTCGACCGGGCCCGCGCCGACATCGGCAGCCCCGAGGTCGTCGAGGCCGCCCTCGCCGGCCTCACGGCGATACGCGAGGCCGCCCCTTCCTGGCGGCTCGACGTCGACGCCGAGGTCCTCACCGACGGGGTCGCGCGCACGCACCGCGCCGGCCGCAAGGCGCTGGCCGCCACGCTCGCCGCGCCCGGCGACGACGAAGCCCTCCACGAGTGGCGCAAGCGGGTCAAGGACAGCTGGTACCACCTGCTGCTGCTGCGCGCGGCGTGGCGCCCGACGATCGTCGCGCTCGCCGACGAGGCCCACGTCATCAGCGAGGCGCTCGGCACCGACCACGATCTCGTCGTCCTCGAGGCGCGCTTCACCGGGCGTCGCAGCGAGGTCGGCGACGAGGAGGCCGCCGAGCTCGCCCGGCGTCTCGAGGCCGCGCGCGAGCCCCTGCGCGAGCGCGCCCTCGCCGTCGGGCGGCGTCTCTACGCCACCCCGGCGGTCAACCACGCCCGGCTCCTCGCCGGCTGGTGGCGCGTCACCGTCGACGAGGTCGGGCAGGGGACGTGAGCCCGTCGCCCCGGGACGACCATGGAGTTCGCTGAGGTCGTCCGGCGTCGGCGCATGGTGCGCCGCTACGACGGCACACCGGTGCCCGAGGACGCGCTCGCCCGGGTGCTCGACGCCGCCTCGCGCGCGCCGAGCGCCGGCTTCAGCCAGGGGCAGTCGATCGTCTGCGTGACCACGGACGGGGGCCGCGAGGCGATCGCGCGCTGCTGCGACGAGCCCACGCACCTCGCCGCAGGGCGGCCCGCCTGGCTGTCCTCCGCCCCGGTCCACCTCGTGCCCTGCGTCGCCGAGGCGGCCTACCACGCGCGCTACGCCGAGCCCGACAAGACCGGCTCACGGCTCCCGCGTGCCTGGGACGTCCCGTTCTGGTGGGTCGACGGCGGCGCGATGCTCATGCTCCTCCTGCTCGCCGCGGTCGACGAGGGCCTCGATGCCGGGTTCGTCGACATCGCCGACCGCGCCGGCCTGCGCACCCATCTCGGCATCCCCGAGGAGGTCGTGCCGCTGGGGGTCGTCACCCTCGGGACCCGCCACGCCGACGAGCGACCCGTCGGGTCGTCGCAGCGCAGACCACGCCGTGACGCCGTCCACCGTGAGCGCTGGGGCGGGACCGGCGCGACCGGCCGCGCCTGAGCGGTTATCGCGTCGAGGCGTGGGACGCGGCGACGAGGTGGTCGATGAGCTCGTCGTCCCATCGTCCCGTGAGGACGAGGAGGTCGACGACGGTGAAGCGGTCGCGGACGAACGGCAGGGCCCGCAGGACCCAGCGCACGGCGTCGTCGTCGCGTGCGGGATCGAGATCGGCGAAGGCCGTCGGCGCCCCCCAGGCCTCGAGTGTGGCGAGCGGCCGGTCGACGGCGTCGATCACCCCGTCGAGCGCGACGAGATGCTCCCCCCAGGTCGCGAGCAGCGCGTCGACGGCGGTGGAGTCGGCGAGCAGCGACTGCCACTTGCCGCCGGCCACCGCCCAGCAGTCCCGCCCCAGGCCTCCGCCGGGGTCGACCGCCTCCCAGGCCCGTCGACTGCGCTCCTCGAGATCGGAGGGCGTCGGGCGCGGCGGACCGTCGGGCCGGTGGACGTGCGCGGGATCGGCGAGGAGGTGGCGCCACAGCGCGGCGAAGACCACCGCGCCGGCCCCGACCTGCGCGCCGTGGAAGTCGTGGGCGTCGTGGCGGTGCGCGGCGACCATGTCGACGACGTGGCTCATGAGGTGCTCCGAGCCCGACAGCGGCGCGGTCGAGTGCGCCGCGGCGATCGCGAGCCCGCCGACGGTGAGCGCGTTGATGAGCGGGTCCATCCCGCGGTCGGCCGCCGCAGCCTCGAGCTCGGCGACGTCGGCCTGTGTCAGCCGCTCCGGCGCCGCGGCGAGGACGTCGGGGTCGATGAGCAGGGCAAAGGGTGAGACCGTCGACGTCGTGCGCTTGATACCCCGGCGCATGAGCACCGACAGGCCGTTGGCGTAGCCGTTGACCGACGCGGCGGACTGCACGGCGACGAGCGGGGCCTCCGCTCGCGCGGCGACGGCCTTCGCGAGGTCGCGCAGACCGTGCCGCTGCCGACGGCGACGACGAGGGCGACCCCGGCGGCAGCCTCGACCGCCTCCTCGACGGTGGCCTCGTCGAGCACGACCCCGTGGGGGCCGCTGCGCGGGGAGATCTCGCGCAGCTCGAGGTCGGATCCGAGGAGCTCCCTGGCCTCGGCGACGAGGCGGTCGAGGTCGCGTTCGGGGCTGGCCGCGTGGACGAACGCGGCGGTGCCCGCGACGTCGAGGCCGGCGACGAGCTCGGGGGAGCACCTCGAGGGCCCCGGCGCCGACGTGGAGGTGCTCGAGCGGCAGCCCCGGGTAGGCCCGCGCCATCGGCGAGCGCGCGACGCGCGGGTGATCGACGAGTCGCTCACGAGGCCTCGAACCTCCATCATGGCAACGGTCTCGGCCCACCGTGCACCCCGATTGCCCCGTCGCCTGGCCATGACCGTGCCACGACGGTCCTGCTGGCATCCGGGGGGCACCTCAGGGCCCGCCCAGGCCGTCCACCTCGAGTGGCGGCGAACCGTGCCGATGTCAGTCGCGGGTACCGACGGGAGCGCGGACCTTCGTCGTCAATGAGGACGGTGAGCCCCTCGGCGTCGCTGCAGCCGGGCTCCTACGGCACGATCCCCACCCCGCGTGGATCGAGCACGACCCCGAGGAGATCGTGCGCGTCCAGCGCGAGACCCTCCGGGATCGATGCGCCGGGCAACGATCCGGGCCGACGATCTCGCCTCCCTCGGTCCCACCAACCAGCGCGAGACCGCGGTCGTGTTGGGGAAGGACACCGGGCAGCCCATCCACACGCGATCGTCTGGGCCTCGCAGCAGAGCGACGAGGAGAAGTCGTGCCTCTCGAACAGCCCGAGGAAGAGCCGCGCATCGCCGCGTGGCGGGCGATCACCACGCCGTTGATCCCGCCCCCGACGATGGCGACGTCGAGGGGCCGTCCGGCTGCGAGGTAGGCCGGTCGTGCCCGGCTGATGCCCGTCATCCGAACCACCGCTCCTTCGCCTCGAGGTGGACGGGCGCAACCCGACGGCGCCGCGCCACCAGCCCGGCGGCGCTGAGCGCGACGCCCGCGGTCCTCCACTGCCTGTACAGGAACGTACATCACAGGGTATGTTGGCGACGCAGGGAATCGATGAGCGGAAGGGTGAAGCGGGACGTGCTGCCGCAGACGCTCGTGGGCCGTAGCTCCAAGAGCTCCTTCGACCTCACGGTCGCCCGTCGCTGGGGCCAGCGGGTGGCGGGAGCGGCCGAGGCCGGGGAGGTCGACGACGAGGGCCTCTACGTGTGCCCGGCGTTTCCCCTCATCCCGGTGCTCGGCGCCGAGCTCGTCGCGACCGGGGTCGCCCTCGGGGCGCAGGACGTCTCGGCGAGCCCACCCGGGGCCTTCACCGGGGAGGTCTCCGCCGAGCTCCTCGCCGAGCTCGGGGTGCGCTACGTCATGGTCGGGCACCCCGAGCGCGTCCGGCGCAGCCCCCAAGGAGTCGGCGGCGGTGCCCGACAAGATCGCGCGGGCCGCCGCCGCGGGCCTCGTGCCGATCCTCATCGTCGGTGAGCCTGAGCCGGGCCCCCGTGCCGAGAGGTTGTGGTCCCAGCAACTCGAGGTCGGCCTCGCGCGCTTGCCCGACCACGGTGAGCTCGTCATCGCCTACGAGCCGACGTGGGCGATCGGGCAGACCGACCCGGCGCCCAGCGGCCATGTCGTCGAGGCCGTGGCGAGCATCCGCGAGCTCGCGACCCGCCATGTGCGGCGGACGCGCGTGCTCTACGGCGGCAGCGCCCGCCCCGGCACCTTCTCCGACATCGCCGACGCCGCCGTGGCGGCATCGCTGCCGGTGCCGCAGGGTATCTTCCTCGGGCGCGCGGGCCTCGATCCGGAGACGTTCCTCGCCACCGCCGCCGAGGTGCAGCGCGCACGGGCCGGCGCACGTGACGCGGCGGACTGACACGACCGAGCAGGACGCACGCCGCGGCGTGCCGGGAGAGGAGAGGCAGATGCCACTGGCCACGACACTCGAGGTGGTGAGGACCGCCCGGGACGACGGCTACGCCGTGGCCGCGGTCAACGTCGTCGACGACGTCTCGGTGCGCGCGGTGGTCGCCGCCGCCGAGCGGGTCAGCGCACCGGTGATCCTCCAGACGTCGGTGAAGACCGTGCGCAGCATGGGCTCGGCCCTCCTCGAGAGCACGGTCCGCACCGTCGCGGAGGCTGCGAGCGTCCCGGTGACCCTGCACCTCGACCACTGCCCCGACCGTTCCGTCATCACCGAGACCCTCGAGGCCGGATGGTCCTCGGTGCTCTTCGACGCCTCCGACCGCGGCTACGACGACGCGCTGCGCGAGACCACCGAGGTCGTCGGGGAGGCGCACGCCCTCGGCGCCTCGGTGGAGTGCGAGATCGAGAACATCACGGGGGTCGAGGACGACGTCGGCTCGGACGAGGAGATGGAGCCCTACGACGTCGAGCGCCTCGTGCACTTCGCCCACGCGTCCGGTGCCGACCTCCTCGCGCCCGCCCTCGGCACCGCCCACGGCATGTACAAGACCGCACCGAGGCTGCGCTTCGACCGTGCGCGCGAGCTCCGCGCCCTCACCGATCTGCCGCTCGTGCTCCACGGCGGCACGGGACTCACCGCCGAGGACTTCGCGACCTTCATCGAGGCGGGCGTGGCGAAGATCAACGTCTCGACCGCGCTCAAGCTCGCCTACACCTCCTCGGCCGCCGCCTACCTCGAGGAGGCCGAGCGCACCGGCAAGCACGAGCCGATCAAGCTCCTCGATGCGGTCTTCGACGGGGTCCGCGAGGCCATCGCCGAGCACCTCGTGCTCTTCGGTTGCGAGGGCAAGGCCGTGCGGGCGGCGGGGAGGGCCGGAGCGTGAGTGACCGCTACGGGCTCCTACTCGACTGCGACGGCACCATCGCCGACACCGAGCGTGACGGGCACCTCGTCGCCTTCAACCGGGCCTTCGCCGACCTCGGTTACGACCTCACCTGGTCGGTCGAGGAGTACCGGGAGCTGCTCGACGTCCCCGGCGGCAAGGAGCGCCTCCGGACCTACTTCGCACAGCACCCCGAGCTCGGACTCGGCAGCGGTGAGGCGCTCGAGGAGCACGTCCTCGCGCTGCACCGCCGCAAGAGCGAGGTCTACGTCGAGCTCGTCGACGCCGGCGCCATGCCGGGCCGGCCTGGCGTGCGTCGCCTCGTCCACGCCGCGCTCGACGAGGGCTGGCGGGTCGCGGTGGCATCGACGTCCTCGCCGCGCAGCGTCGAGGCCGTCGTGCGCAGCGTCGTCGGCGACGACGCGGTCGAGCGCATGGGCGGGGTGTTCGCCGGCGACATCGTCGAGCGCAAGAAGCCCCACCCCGACATCTACGAGCTCGCGCTCGCCGAGGTGGGACTCGACCGCTCCCGCACGGTCGTCATCGAGGACTCACGGCCCGGCGCCACCGCGGCCGAGCGCGCAGGCCTGACCCACCTCGTAACGGTGAACGACTTCACGAAGGACGAGGCCTTCCCCAGCGCCGCCACCGTCGTCGACAGCCTCGGCGACCCGGGTCAGCCTGCGACGGTGATCGCCGGGACCGACGTGCGCAACACCGAGGGGTTCCACGACCTCGCCTCGCTGCGGCGGCTGCTCGCGGCGTGAGCCGCCACCGGAAGTCGACGGGGGTCTAGAGGTCGTACTCCATGTGAAGGCGGACCTTGTCGCCCCGGACGGCAATCCGCGCGTACTCGAAGATCCGGCCCTCGGGCGTGGCGATCGAGTGCTGCAGCATGAGCAGGGGGGCACCGGCGCGCACCTCGAGCTGCTCGGCGGTGCCGGGCGGGGCCGTGAGGATCTCGAGGGTCTCCCTGACGTGCCCCATCGTGAGGCCGTAGTGCTCCGCGAGGACGACGCAGAGCTGCTCGTTGGTGACGTCGTGCTCGTCGAGGTCCGGTGCGAGCGCCACGGGAACGTAGGACTCATGGAGGCTCAGCGGGACGCCATCGGCCGAGCGCAGGCGACGGATCGCAAAGACCGGCGCGTGGTCATCGAGGCGTAGCTTCTTCGCCACGGCCCGGTCGGCCGCGACCTGCTCGAGGCTCAGCAGCGTCGTCTTCGTCGTGTAGCCGAGCTCCTCGAGTTGCTCCCGGATGCCCGCGTAGGCCGGCGAGCGTGTGGAGATCTTGTTCGGGGCGACGAAGGTGCCCTTGCCCTGCACACGGTAGAGCAGGCCCTCGTTGACGAGCTGGCCGATGACCTGCCGGGCGGTCATGCGGCTGATGCCGTAGGTGCGGTGCAACTCGTTCTCGGAGGGGATCTTGCGGTCGGGCACCCAGAGCCCACGCTCGATCTCGTCGCGAAGGATGTCGGTCAGTTGCACGTACAGCGGTGTCGCCGCGTCGCGGTCAAGCTGCGTTGCCATGGACCCCACATCCCTTGAGCAGAGCCGTCGTCGTTGCGTCGTGGTCGACCTCTGTCCGCCCGAGCCATTCACCCTTCATGTGGATGTAACGGTTTGTCCCATCCTGTCGGTGATCCTACCGCATGGGTACGGTCATGCACGATCACGTAAGGATCTGTAGGGGATGCTCAAGGAGGTGGCGCAGGCGCGTGAGCCACCGGGCGGCCACGACCCCGTCGATGGGCCGGTGGTCGGCCGAGAGGGTCAGCGAGAGGACGGTGCCCACCGCGAGCGCCCCATCGGCGTCGACGACCGGCCCCTGCCGCGTCGCGCCGACCGCGAGGATCCCGGCATGCGGGGGGTTGATGATCGCGCTGAACCCCTCGACGCCGAACATGGCGAGGTTGCTCACCGTGAACGTCCCCCCTCGAGCTCGTGCTGACGCAGCCTGCCCTCCTGGGCGCGGCCCGCGAGCTCGCGAACCTGCGCGGCGCCCTCGTGGAGCTCCGCCCGGACGGCCGCGAGCGCGCCTGTGTCGATGGTCGCCCGCATGAAGGAGTGCGGGGCCTCGCGCACGCTGGCCTGCAGGCGCCTCGCGATGGCCTTGCGCAGCGAGCTGTGGGGGATCTCCACGACGGCCTTGTCGGTCTCGACCATCGCGAGGATGTCGTCGGCCTTGACGCTGGCGCCGGACTCGACGACCCACTCCTCGATGACCGCGTCGTCGGCGTCGGCGCACACGCCCGGCAGGCGCAGGATGCTCGCCATCATCAGTCTCCTGGCGTCGTTCTCGGGCGGTCCCCGACTCAGTACTGGACCTCGCGCAGACCCGCGACGATCTCGTCGACGTCGGCGAGCGACGAGGCCTCGAGCCTCTTGGAGATGCTCGGCGAGGACTCGCTGCCGTGGACCCGGCCGACGGGGGCGTCGGGCCAGTCGAAGAGGCGCCCGCTGATCTCGTCGCCGAGCCACCCGCCGTAGCACGTGCCCGCCGAGCCCTGCTCGACGACGTGCACGCGGTTGGTGCGCTTGACGCCCTCCTGCTCGGCCGCCTCGACGCAGCGGTCGACCAACGACATGTACGAGAGGACCGTGACCGCGCCGTCGAGCTCCTCACGGCCGCAGCCGAGGCTGCGGAGTCGCGGTCTTGACCTGAGCACGCCGAGTCGCACTCAGGCCGGCCGGTCGGCCCCCTTCCGCACTAGTGTTGCGCCCAGTAGCCGCCGGGGGCGAAGAGCTCCTCGACGCAGGGCTCGAGCAGGCCGGTCTCGACGGCAACGTCGAGGACGGTGTAGCGCGAGCGGATCATCTGCGAGCGCGCGTAGGTGGCCTTGAGCTCCTCACGGGTCAGGCCGACCTCCTCGGGGGTGGTGGGGCAGCCGGCCGCAGCGAGCATGTCGCGCAACTCGGTCGCCGGCAGCAACTGGCCGGCGAGCCGCTCGCGCAGGGCGGGCCAGGCCACGGTGAGCCGCTCGAGGCGGTCGGCGAGCCCGTCGGCGTCGACGTACTTGCCGGCGAGTTGCGCGACGGCGACGTCGCCGAGCAGCGGGTGGGCTGCGTGGGCTCGCGTCTCGAGATCGGGGAAGCTCGGCCAGGCGTGGCGGCAGGCGTCGATGTCGAGGGCCGACAGGTCACGCTCGAGCAGCCGCTCGTAGAGCGCGGCGATGGCGATCGAGCCGAGGCCGACCTTGTAGCCGTGGGACAGGGGAGGGTCGAGGTCGCGGCCGAGACCCTCCATCTCCCAGAGGTGGCTGAACTGGTGCTCCGAACCCGAGGCGGGGCGCGAGGAGGCGTAGGCCTGCATCGCCACCCCCGACATCACGAGCCCCTCGACGAGCGACTCCATGGCCCCGAGGTCACCGTGGGCCAAAGCCGCGGGCCGGCCGATCGAGGCGCGCAACGGCTCCTGCACCAACCCCCAGGACAAGTCGTCGATCGGCTCGACGCCGAGGGCGTCGGCGAACAGCCAGTCCGCCCCGGCGGTGACCTTGCCGAGGAGGTCACCGTAGCCCGAGGCGGTCATCGCCGCCGGCGCGGCGGCGAGCACGTCGAGGTCGGCGACGACCGCCCGGGGCGCCGGACACGACAGCGTCTGCTTGTGCCCGTCCTTGGCCAGCGACGCCCCGTAGGCGGCGTAGCCGTCCATCGACGCAGCGGTCGCCACGACCATGTACGGTCGCTCGAGCTCGAAGGCCGCACGCTTGACGAGGTCGTTGAGCGTGCCGCTGCCGACGGCGACGGGAACCGCCTCGCTGCCCTCGAGTACCTCGACGATCTCCGGCACGCGCTCATAGCCGGCGTAGAGCGTCGGGCGAGCAGGGAAGACGAGCCCCTCCTCGAGGCCGACGCCAGCCTCACGCAGACTCGCCCTCACCGCCTGGCCGGCCGCGGCCTCGGTGTTGCCGTCGGCGACGATCTGCGCCCCGGCGCCGGGGAAGCTCGCGGCGAAGGTCTCACCGACCGCCGCGAGCGCCCCCGACTCGAAGCGCACCGCCGTCGTGTGCGTCGCGTGCGCAAGAGCCCGCTCGATCCGTTCACTCGTCATCGGTCACCCCTCCTCGCGCCTCGCCCTCGCCGTCGCGCAGGTGCGCGGCGACCCGGTGCATCGGCGGCTTCAGTTGCTCGTCGATCTCGCGGTGGCGGCGGAAGTGGGCAGGCCTCGTGGGCCTCCCCGGGCGGTGGCGACGCCTCGCGTGGTGCTCGGCCGCGGCCATCGGCCGGACCGACGATGCCCGGGTGGTCGGCCACCGGGGTCCCCGCGGCCGACCACCCGTGGGCTCAGTCGTTGCCGGCGGTCCCGCGCTGGCGGGCCTCGACGGCGTTCATCTTCGCCACCTTCGGGGCCGAGCCGCCGCCGGCGAACTCCGAGTCGAGCCAGTGCTGCAGCACGACCTCGGCGGCCTGCGGCGCGATGACGCGGGCGCCCATCGTCAGCACCTGCGCGTCGTTGGACTTGCGGGCACGCTCGGCGGAGTAGGCGTCATGGGCCGTGGCCGCCCGCACACCGGGCACCTTGTTGGCGGTGATCGCCATGCCCAGGCCGGTGCCGCAGACGAGCAACGCCCGCTCGTGGGCGCCGGAGGCCACCCCTTCGGCGACCTGCTCGGCGACGTCGGGGTAGTCCTCGTCGTCCCCTTCGGCGTTGCCGTAGTCGACGACCTCGTAGCCGAGCTCGCGCAGGTAGGCCGCGAGGTGCTCCTTCAGCGGGGCGCCAGCATCGTCGGCGCCGATCCCGATCGTGGTCATCGGCTGCTCCTCTCCGTCGTTCCTACGCCTCGCCGACGCGCTTGACGACGTCGTGGATGAGCCCGCGCATCTGCGGATAGGCGTCGACGTACTTGTCGACGTAGAACTGGTAGGCCTCGTGCGCCTCGGGGTCGGGCTGGAGGGTCTCGGTGTCGTGGACCATCGCCTCGGCGGCCTCGGCGACCCCACCGTGGACGCCGGAGCCGGCGGCCGCGAGGATCGCGCAGCCCAGGACCGCGGCGTCGCCGACCTCGGTGAGGGTGACCGGCACCCCGGTGACGTCAGCGTGCATCTGCGTCCAGAAGCGGCTGTTCGTCGCACCGCCGGCGGCGACGAACTCGTGGACGTCGGTGCCGGCGGCTGCCATCGCCCGCAGGATGTGCGCGGTGCCGTAGCACACGCCCTCCTGGATGGCCCGGTAGATGTGGAAGGGGGTGTGGCGGAGGCTGAAGCCCCACATCATCCCGCGGGCGAGCGGGTCGGTGTAGGGGGTGCGGTTGCCCTGCCAGTACTCGTTGACGATGAGGCCCTCCGAGCCGAGGGGGATCTCCGCGGACCGCTTGTTGAGGAGGTGGTAGGGGTTGACACCGGCGGTCTCGGCCTCGGCGATGGCCTCGGTCATGAACTGGTCCTTGAACCACTTGAGCACCGACCCCGAAGAGACCTGCCCGCCCTCGACGGTGTACTGCCCCGGCATGACCGCCTCGGGGTAGGCGCCGAAGAAGCCGAGGCCGGAGACGGACTCGTCGTGCTGGCCGATGAGGACGTGGGAGGAGCCGGTGATGAGCGCCATCTTGCCGGGCTTGACGACGTTGAGGCCGATCTGCGCGGCCCAGGCGTCCCCGGGACCCTGCGCCACCGGCGTGCCCTTGCGCAGCCCGAGCTCGGCGGCCGCCTCGGTCGAGAGCCCCCCGAGCGGCGTGCCGAGGTCGCAGACCTCCTCGGGGACTTTGTCGAAGATGTCGCCGAGGCCGATCTCCTCGTAGAAGTCCGTGGGCCAGCCGCCGAGGTCGCGGTTGTAGTAGGAGCGCACCGCCGCGGTGTTGACGTTGAAGGTCCAGCGCCCGGTGAGCTTGTGGGTGATCCAGTCGGCGCAGTCGACGAGGCGCTCGGCGCGCTCGTAGGTCTCGGGCTCCTGCTCCTTGAGCCACAGCGACTTGCTCGGGTACCACTCCGCGGAGACCGGGCCGCCGCCGTTGACCGCTCGCACGGGGTGCTCGGAGCGGCCGATGCGCTCGGCCTGGTCGGAGGCGCGCACGTCCATCCACATGATCGCCGGCCGCAGGTGCTGGCCGCGACGGTCGGTCGCCACGAGGGTGAGCGTCGTCGCGTCGTAGGAGATGCCGGCGATGTCCTCGGGGCTCACCCCCGCGCGCTCGCGCGCGCCCTTGACCGAGGCGACGAGACTCGCCCACCAGTCGTCGGGGTCCTGCTCGGCCCACCCTGGCCGCGGGTAGGAGGTCTGGTACGGCGTGGCCTCGAAGGCCAGCGGCCGCCCGGCGGTGTCGAACACCCCCACGCGGCAGCTCTCCGTGCCCATGTCGATCCCCATGAGGAACGGTCCGGTCTTGCTTGCCTCGGTCATCGTCGGCTCCTTTGTCGGTGCGTCGTCGGCGGGGTGCGCAGGCGCGCGGGCGCCGCGCGGGCGGTCAGGTCGGGGAGGGGGCGTCGTCGTCCCAGCCGAGCTCTTCGCGAAGACGCCGCGGCATGAGCTGGTCGATGCGGTCGAGGACGTAGTGGGGGGCGTGCTCAGGCGCGGTGGCGGCGAGGTCGTCGAGGTCGGAGTCGCCGGTGAGCACGAGCGCGCCGGCGGCACCGGCGTTGCGGGCCAACCGCACGTCGGTGGCCAGCCGGTCCCCGGTCATCACCGCCTCAGCAGGGTCGACGTCGAGGTCGGCCAAGGCCAACGACAGCATCGCCGGGTCGGGCTTGCCGACGTGCTGCTCACAGCGCACCCCGGTGCACGCCTCGATGGCCGCGACCACCGCCGCGACGTCGGGCTCACCCCGCCCGCCCGGGAAGGGGCAGAACCGGTCCGGGTGGGTGGCGATGAGCCGCGCCCGCCGGTGGAACCACAACGCGTCGAAGGCGATCTGCAGCTTGCGGTAGTCGAAGCCGTGGTCGTAGCTCGCGACGACGAGGTCGATCTCGGCGGGATCCTCCGACATCGGGATGCCCGCCCGCTCGAACGCCCGGATGAGCGGCGGGTCGCCGAGGGGGAACACGACCTGGCCGGGGGCGTGCTCGAGCAGCCAGCGGGTCATCGTCACCACGGTGTTCACGATGTCGCCCACCGGGGTGGGCAACCCCAGGCGGGTGAGCTTCTCGGCGTACTGCTCAGGGTCCTTCGTCGGGTTGTTCGACAGGAACCGCACCGGGATGCCCCGCCGGCGCAGCTCGGTGATCAGCCGTTCAGCACCCGGCAGCAGCCCCTCACCCAGATAGATCGTCCCATCGAGATCGAACACGTACGCCGGATACAGACGGTCGGGCTCGCGAAGGTGGGCTGCGCGGTCGGTGGGGTCCTCGCTGCGCATCGCCGTCACCGCCTCCCGCCCGCGGTGGCCGGCAGCGTCGCCGGTGCGGGCTCCCGGCCTGCGCGGCGGCCTCGAGAGCCCACCTCCCCGGCAGACGGAGCGGACACCGCCGAGAGCGCCCGCTCAGCGGTGACCCGCTGGCGCTCGGCCTCGCCGCAGGCGTCGAGGAAGTGCCGCAACGGTCCGCTCACGGCGCCGGCCGACCACACGACGTGGGAGGCCACCCTGCACGGAGGCGGGCAGGCGAGGGGTTCGAAGCGCACTCCGCGCGCCTCGACGCTCGCGGCGAGCGACTGCGTGACGAGTGCCCAGCCGAGGCCGGCAGCCACCGCGGGCAGCGCGGACTCCATCGACGGGACATCGGCGACCTCGCTCGTGTCACCACCGGCGGCGACGGCGACCTCGAGCAGCACGTCACGCAGCCAGGGGTCGACCTCGGCCGCGGGCAGGAGCAGCGCGTCGACCCCGGCGAGCGGACGCCGCGCATCGGCGGGGCCTGGCGCCTGTGCCGGAAGGGCGATGACGACGGTCTCGACGGCGACGATCCGAGAGGCGAGCGTGCTGCCGACCTCACCGTTGCTGTGGAGGAACGCAGCGTCGAGGTCGCCGGCCCGCAGCGCGTCGGCATGCGCCCGCGCGTGCCCGAGACGGAGGTCGATGTCGACCTCGGGCACCCTCGCGGCGACGCGTCGCAGGGCCTCGCGCACCGGGGCCGGCACCCAACCCGCGGGGTACCCGACCCGCAGTCGCCGCGCCAAGCCGTCCACGGCGTCGCGTGCGGCGGAGACTGCACCCTCGGCGGCATCGATGGCGCGTCGGGCGCGCGGCAGCAGCGCCTGTCCGGCGGGGGTGAGCGCCACCGAGCGGCCGCGCACGAAGAGCTCGACGCCGAGATCGCGCTCGAGAACCTGGATCTGCCGGCTCAGTGGCGGCTGGGTCATCTGCAGGCGGGTCGCCGCGCGACCGAAGTGCAACTCCTCGGCCACCGCGACGAAGTAGCGCAGCTGCCGGAGCTCGACCATCGCCGACCCTCTCCATGCCCGCCACCACGCGGCATCGCTGGCGCGTGATGGCGGGACATCGCTCGTGAGGAGCGGCAAGTTAGCACAGCCTCTGTGCGATATCAAACATTTCTCGTGTCGCCACGAACATTTGAACGCACAGTCACGCGGGCACTGCGGCGCGGAAGGGGTCGCCTGCGAGGCGGAGCGGGAGCCCGCTGCCGGCTAGGCCTCGTCCTCGTCGACGTCGACGAGGACGACCTCGACGTCGCGTCCGCGGAGGTCGGCGAGGTGCGTCTCGTCGAGGCCACGGTCGACGATGACGACGTCGAAGGCCTCGAGCGGGGCGAGGTGGTGCACCGCCCGGCGCCCGAACTTCGCGCTGTCGACGAGCAGGATCTTGCGCGCGGCGGCACGCATGAGCGCCTGCTTGACGAGGATCGTCTCCTGCGAGCGGTGGTAGCAGGCGCCATCGGTGATCGCCGTCGTCGACGCAAAGAGCAGGTCGGCGGTCATCGACCCCACCGAGTCGGCGGTACCCGGGCCGAGGAAGGCGTCGTAGGAAGGCTTGTAGGACCCGCCGAGCGCAATGAGGTCGACCCCGGGTTGGCGGCTGAGCAATTGCAGCGAGGGCAGGAAGTTCGTGATGACCGTCACCGGGCGGCGGGTCGGCAGCAGCTGGGCAAGCCCGAAACCCGTCGTGCTCTCGTCGAGCATGACCGTCTGGCCGCGCTCGACGAGCTCGACGGCGCGGGCGGCGACCGCACGCTTCTCGCGGGTCATCGTCTGCATGCGGTGGCGGACGTCGCCGTGGTAGAAGGCGGACGGCTCGACGGTCGCGCCGCCGCGGACCTTGCGGACCCAGCCCTGCTCCTCGAGGACGTCGAGGTCCCGCCGGATCGTCATCGTGCTCACCGCGTGCGCCGCGGCGAGTTCGCTGACGCGCACGAAACCCTGCGCGAGGATGCGCTCGCGGATGTCGTCCTGGCGTTCCTGGGGGCTGCGCTCCCCTTCGCCCGTCTCGCCTGCCATCGCCATCACCCGCCGGAGTCCGCACACCTGTGCCTCTCGCGCCCCTGCGCGCCTCGGTGCACCCGCACGGTACCAGGCCTGGCGCTTCGCACAGCGGTTCTGTCGGATCGCACACCCTTGGTCGACGATACCGAAAGGGTCTCGTGAGACCGAGCTGCTCTTGGACCACAGGCCACGGAGCGGTAGCGTCGTTGCGTGCGCGGCGCGGCGCGTCTCGTGCGCGATGCGACACCGCGATGCGAGACCCACCGACAGCGCCGGCCAGGACAAGGGACCCGCCGACATCGTCGGCCAGGACACGAGCGAGGACCACGACGATGCCAGAGATCCACGCCCACGATGTGAGCGACCCCGACACTCTTGCGGTTGATGCGTTGCGGTTGTTGGCGGCGGATGCGATTGAGCGGGCGGGGGATGGGCATCCGGGCACGGCGATGGCGTTGGCGCCGGCGGCGTTCGTGTTGTGGTCGGGGTTTCTGCGGTTCGATCCGGCTGATCCGTGGTGGCCGGATCGTGATCGGTTCGTCCTGTCGGCGGGCCATGCGTCGGTGTTGCAGTACGGGGTGTTGCATCTGACCGGCTATGACGTCTCGCTTGAGGATCTGAAGTCGCAGCGGCAGTTGGGATCGGCCACGCCAGGGCATCCCGAGCGGGGGCATACCCCGGGGGTGGAGACCACGACGGGGCCGTTGGGGCAGGGGGTCGGCAACGCGGTCGGCATGGCGGTCGCTGAGCGGCTGTTGGCGGAGCGCGCCGGGCCCGAGCTGGTGGATCATTGGACGTGGGTGTTTGCCAGCGACGGCGATCTCATGGAGGGGGTCTCGGGGGAGGCGTCGTCCTTGGCGGGGCATCTGGGGCTGGGCAAGCTCGTGGTGGTCTATGACGACAATCGGATCACGATCGACGGGTCGACGGAGATCACGTTCACCGAGGATGTCGCCGCGCGGTATGCGGCGTATGGCTGGCAGGTGCTCGAGGTCGCCGACGCCAATGATCGGGAGGCGATCGCTGGGGCGTACCGTCAGGCGCAGGCGGAGTCGGCGCGGCCGACGCTGATCCGGCTGCGCAGCGTCATCGCCTACGGGGCGCCGGGCAAGGAGGGCACGTCGGCGGCGCATGGCGCGAAGCTGGGTGCGGAGGCGGTGGCGGGCGCCAAGCGGGCGTTCGGGTTCGATCCTGGGTCGTCGTTCGTGGTGCCTGAGGGGGCCACCGAGCGCTGGCAGGCGCGGGTAGGCGAGCACCGGGCGGCGCGGCAAGCCTGGCAGGAGCGCTTCGAGGAGCTTGAGCGACGTGACCCGGCGTTGGCGGCAGCACTGGCCTCCCCGACGGGGGCGCCGCTGCCCGAGGGCTGGGACGAAGGCTTGGACGCCCTGGCCGGCGAGACGGTCGACGAGGCGACCCGCAAGTCCTCGCAGAAGGCGATCGCGGCGTTGGCTGAGCGGGTGCCGGGGCTGGTCGGCGGGTCGGCGGACCTGGCCGGCTCGAACCTGACGACGTTGCCGGGGCAGCCGACGCTCTCAGCGGAGCAGGTCGGCCGCAACATCGCCTTCGGGGTGCGTGAGCATGCGATGGGCGCGATCGTCAACGGCATCGCCGCGCACGGCGGCCTCAACCCGTTCGCGGCGACGTTCCTGGTGTTCAGCGACTACATGCGCCCGGCGGTGCGGCTCGCGGCGTTGATGGGGCTGCCGGTGGTCTACGTCTGGACCCACGACTCCCTCGGGGTGGGCGGCGACGGGCCGACCCACCAGCCGGTGGAGCACCTGCCCGCGCTGCGGGCGATCCCCGGCCTTGATGTCATCCGCCCCGCCGACGGCGCGGAGACCATCGAGGCGTGGCGGGCCGCGCTCGAGCGTACCGACGGGCCGACCGCGCTGGTGCTGACCCGCCAGGGGGTGCCCGCGCTGGACCGCTCCCACGGTCAGCCAGCCGAGGCGCTGGCCCGCGGCGGCTACATCCTGCGCGAAGCCGCCGGCGGCGACCCGCAGCTGCTGCTGCTGGCCTCAGGCTCAGAGGTCGCCCTGGCCGTCGAGGTCGCCGAACGGCTCGAAACCGACGACGACATCCCCACCCGGGTGGTCTCCCTGCCGTCCTGGCGGCGCTTCGCCGCCCAACCCCACACCTACCGCGACGAGGTCATCCCCCCCGCGGTGCCCGCCCGGCTGGCCATCGAAGCCGCCAGCCCCCTGGGCTGGCACCAATGGACCGGCGAGCACGGCGCCATCCACGCCGTCACCGACTACGGCGCCTCCGGACCAGGCGGCGACCTGCTCGCCCAACGCGGCTTCACCCCCGACCACCTCACCCACAAAGCCCGCCAGGTCCTCGCCGACACGCCACGGAAGGCGTGAGGGCGGCAGCGCCCGAGCAGCCAGACAGCCGATGCGCGACGACCGCAGGAAGGCAGGACCATGAACGCACGACTCTCCGCACTGAGCGACGAGGGGGTCGCGGTCTGGGTCGACTCGATCGCCCGCCGCTGGCTCGAGGACGGCGAGCTCGTCCGTCTGCGCGACGGGCGCGCCGTCGTCGGGGTGACGTCGAACCCGACGATCTTCGAGCAGGCGATGCGCGACGGCGACGCCTACGCGACCGACCTCGCGCGTCTGGCCCGGGAGGGACTCGACGCGCGCACGGTCTTCGAGCGCCTTGCCCTCGACGACATCCGGGCGGCCACCGAGGTCCTCGCCGACGTCTACGCCGCGAGCGGGCGCCGCGACGGCTACGTCTCCTACGAGGTCGCCCCCGACCTCGCCCACGACACCGACGCGACGATCGCCGAGGCCATCCGGCTCTTCGCCGCGATCGACCGGCCCAACGCGATGATCAAGATCCCGGCCACCCCTGAGGGGCTGCCCGCGATCCGCGCGTCGATCGCCGCCGGCGTCAATGTCAACGTCACCCTCATCTTCTCGATCGAGCGCTACCGGGCGGTCACCGAGGCCTACCTCGCCGGCCTCGAGGACCGTCTCGCCGACGGTGGCGACGTCGCCTCGATCGCGAGCGTCGCGTCGTTCTTCGTCAGCCGGGTCGACACCCTGCTCGACCCACAGCTCACGGAGTTCGCTGAGGGCGGCGGTGCCGGGGCCTCGCTCGCCTCCTCGCGTCTCGGCACCGCCGCCATCGACAACGCCAAGCTCGCCTACGCCGCGAGTGAGGACATCTTCGCCGGCCCCCGTTGGGAGGCGCTCGCTGCGCATGGCGCCCAGCCACAGCGCTGCCTGTGGGCCTCGACGTCGACGAAGAATCCCGACTACCGCGACGTCGTCTACTGCGAGGAGCTCATCGGCCGGGGGACGGTCAACACGATGCCGCTCGCGACGATCGAGGCGTTCGCCGACCACGGCGAGGTCCGCGGCCAGACGATCACCGAGGGCCGCGAGCGCGCCGAGCGGCTCTGGGCCGACCTCGCCGAGCTCGGCATCGACGAGGCGGAGGTCGCCGAGGAGCTCGAGGCCGACGGGGTCCGCAAGTTCGCAGCGAGCTTCGAGGACCTGCTCGCGGTCATCGAGGAGCAGCGCGCCGCCGCCGCCGACTGAGGCCGGCTCAGGCCCTGACGCCGCGCAGGCGCTCGACCTCGTCGATCGCGTCGAGCATGTCGTCGTGCGCGCGGCGCACCGCGGCGTCGAGCCCGGCGAAGTCGAGGAGGCGGACGTCCTCGCCGAGGTCGGCCCGGAGGGCGACGTCGGCCTCGGCGAGCCGCTCGCGGACGAAGGCGCGCCTGCCGATCTCCAGCCCGCGCAGCATGCCCGCTACCGGACCCTCTGGCTCGGTCTCGAGCGCGTCGCCGTCGGCCTCGCCTGGACCGAAGGGAACCGACGCCAGGACGATGTCGGCGCCGAGGTCGCGTGCGACGTCGACGGGTGCGGGGTCGCTGAAGGCCCCGTCGACGAGCTGCCGGCCGCCGAGGGACACCGGGGTGGCGATACCCGGCAGGGCGCTGGCCGCCAGCGTCGCCGCGGCGAGGTCGCCGTCGTCGAGCACGAGCCGTCGGGCCCGACCGAGCTCGGTGGCGACGAGCGCGAGCGGCACCCGGGTGGAGCGGAAGCGCAGGCCCCGGCCGAGCAGGTCATCGAGCACCTCCGCGCCGAGCCCCTCCACCCCGCGACGGCCCCAGCTCCACACCGAGGGTGCGAGCTGGCGCGCCCCGCGCAGGGCACCCCTCAGCCGGGCGAGGGTGTCCTCACCGGTCGGCGAGGGCAGCGTGGGCAGGCGCGTGCGGTCGACGCTCAGCAAGGCCTCCGACCAGTCGGTGCGAGCGGCGTAGGTGGCGGCGACGACAGCGGCGGAGGACACGCCGACGAGGACGTCGGGCGGGTGCCCGGTGCGTTCGAGGGCACTGAGCACGCCTGCCTGGGCGAACCCACGCACCCCGGTCCCGCCGAGCACGACCCCGAGCCTGGGTAGGGTCACGAGCACCTCCTCGAGTTCTCCATGCTGCCGCACGACCCGGTGCAGCGGAAACCATGAGTCGCACTACACTCGTTGCGCGATGCGATCCCCGTTGAGGCTGAGGCGGCGCCACCATGGCTCATGAGGCTCACACGGTCGCGGAGGAGTCGATGCGCTCGGCGACCCCGCCCGCGACGGACGCGCCACGATCGGCGCTTGCCACGGTGCGGGCCTACGTCGCCCTGACCAAGCCGCGCATCATCGAGCTGCTCCTCGTCACGACCGTGCCGACGATGGTCGTGGCGGCGCGAGGACTGCCCGACTGGTGGGTCGTGACGGCCACGCTCATCGGCGGCGCGCTCGCCGCCGGCAGCGCGAACACCATCAACTGCTACGTCGACCGCGACATCGACGAGGCGATGGCCCGCACCGCCCACCGCCCGCTCGTCACCGACGCCGTCGACCCCGTCGCAGCACTGCGCTTCGGCATCGTGCTCGGCGCGGCGGCGGTGGCATGGCTGGCGGCGACGGTCAACCTGCTCTCGGCGCTGCTCGCGCTCGCCGCGATCCTCTTCTACGTCTTCGTCTACACCGTCGGGCTCAAGCGACGCTCGACGCAGAACATCGTCATCGGCGGCGCAGCGGGGTGCATGCCCGTGCTCATCGGCTGGGCCGCGGTGACCGGCGAGGTGGGTCTTCCCGCGATCGTGCTCTTCGCGATCGTCTTCTACTGGACGCCGCCGCACTTCTGGGCCCTCGCGCTCAAGCACCGGCGGGAGTACGCCGCCGCGGGCGTGCCGATGCTCCCGGTCGTGGCCGGGCCTGAGGAGACCGCGCGGCAGATCTGGTTCCACAGCGTCGCGATGGTCGCGGTGACGCTCATGTTCGGCGCGATCGGCGAGATGGGGCTGCTGTACCTCGCCGCGGCGCTCATGCTCGGCGGCCGTTTCCTCGCCCTGGCATGGCAGCTGCGGCGCGAACCCGACGAGCGGCTCGCGATGCGCCTGTTTCGCTACTCGATCAGCTACCTCGGGCTGCTCTTCGTCGCGATGGCGCTGGACGCTCTCGTGAGCGGGCCCCCTGCGCCGACGATCTGAAGGTCAGTCGCGGCGGTCGCTGCGAACGTCGACGTCGGCGAGCACGGCGGTGCCGCAGAGCACGAGCTCGGGCCCCCCGCGCGCGGTACCGCCAGCCATCGGCCGCTGCTCGACGTCTGCGGCGAGGACGGCCGCCTCACGCCGCACGCGCCAGTCCTCGGGGACCCTGACGCTCACGTCGCCGAGGATCGCCGTGACGTCGAGCACCGCGCCTTCCGGCGGCAGCGTCGTACGGGTGAGGTCGAGGTCGAGACCACCGAGCAGGACGGTGACCGCGCCGCCGCGGTAGGGGCCGGCGTCCTGGGTGACCTGCCGTCGACCGAGGACCGCGGTGGCTGCGGGCCGGGCGCCCCCAGCGGCACGGGCCGGCGTCGTCCCCTCGCTCGTCGCGGTCGCTGCGGCGAGGCCTCCCTCGGGCGGGTCGGCATCCTGCGTGGCGTGCGGACCCCGTGAACGGGTGGAGGCCTGCACGACGAGCGCGACCCCGGCAGGGACGAGGATGACCGGCCACCAGCCGGCGGCGACCTCGCTGAGCGCGACGACGCCGATGGCGTCGAGCAGCAGGGCGGCGCCAAGCGCGACGAGGGTCGCGCCACCGACCACGCGCAGGAAGGACATCGGGTTCGCTCCTCAGCAACGGGAGCCCACAAGGTAGCCCCCGGGTCGGCCGCGGCAGGTGTCCGCTCGGCCGACCCGGGGGCCGGTGGGTCAAGGTCCCGGTGGCGGGGAGCCGCGCTCCCGTGCCCGTCGGGACAGGGTCGTCAGGAGGTGCTGCCCGGGCCGGAGTGACCGAGCGCGGCGTGCGCTGCGGCGAGACGCGCCACCGGCACGCGGAACGGCGAGCAGGAGACGTAGGTCAGCCCGATCTGGTGGGAGAGGGCGATGGTCGCGGGGTCGCCGCCGTGCTCCCCGCAGATGCCGAGCTTGAGGTCGGGGTTGGCCGCACGACCCTCCTCGGTGGAGAGCTGCATGAGGCGACCGACGCCGTCGATGTCGATCGTCGCGAACGGGTTCTCCTCGAAGAGCTCCTTCTCGAGGTAGGTCGGCATGATCGTCGCCTCGACGTCGTCACGGCTGAACCCGTAGGTCATCTGCGTGAGGTCGTTCGTGCCGTAGGAGAAGAACTCCGCCTTCTCGGCGATCGGCCCCGAGGTCAGCGCCGCGCGCGGGGTCTCGATCATCGTGCCGATGAGGAAGGACACGCTGGCCCCGGCCCGCTCGAGCGTCTCCTCGGCGGTCTCGCGGATCCAGCCGGCGATGAGCTCGAGCTCCCCGGCGTCGACGATGAGCGGGATCATGATCTCGACGATCGGGGTCAGCCCCTCCTTCTCGACCTGCACCGCGGCCTCGAGCAGCGCCCGCACCTGCATGCGGTAGATGTCGGGCTGGATGATCCCGAGGCGGCACCCGCGGGTACCGAGCATCGGGTTCTCCTCGTCGAGGCTGCGCGCCGCGGCGAGGAGCTGCTCGTCCTCGGCGGTGAGCTCGCCCCGGGCCTCCTTGGCGACGAGCTCGGTGATGTCGGGCAGGAACTCGTGCAGCGGCGGGTCGAGCAGCCGCACCGTCGTCGGCAGCCCGTCGAGCTCGCGGAGGAGCTCGACGAAGTCCTCACGCTGGACCTCGAGGAGCTCCTCGAGGGCGGAGGAGCGCTGCTCGTCGCTGTCGGCGAGGAGCATGCGGCGCACCACCGGGAGACGGTCGCCGAAGAACATGTGCTCGGTGCGGCACAGGCCGATGCCCTCGGCCCCGAGCTCGACGGCCTTCGCCGCGTCGGGGCCGGTGTCGGCGTTCGTGCGGATCGCGAGACGCCGGAAGCCGTCGGCCCACTCGAGGAGCTGGTTGAACGGCCCCTCGGGCTTGGGCGTGATGACCTCCACCTCGCCGACGACGACCTCGCCGGAGTTGCCGGAGATCGACAGCACGTCGCCCTCCTTGACCGTCTGGCCGTTGACGGTGAGGGACTTGGCCTTCATGTCGATCTTGAGCTCGCTGGCGCCGACCACGGCAGGCGTGCCCATCCCGCGGGCGACGACGGCGGCGTGGCTGACGAGGCCGCCGCGGGCGGTGAGGATGCCCTGGGCGGCGATCATCCCGTGGAGATCGTCAGGCGAGGTCTCGTTGCGGACGAGGAGCACCTGCTCGCCGGCCTCGGCGCGGTCGTGGGCCTCGTCGGCGGTGAAGACGACCTTGCCGGTGGCCGCGCCGGGGGAGGCGGGCAGACCGGTCGTGAGCGCCTTGTAGTCCGCGTCGGGGGAGAACTGCGGGTGGAGGAGCTGCTCGAGCTGGTCGGGCTTGACGCGGCGGACGGCCTCGTCGGTGTCGATGAGGCCTTCCTCGACCATCTCGGTCGCCATGCGCAGAGCAGCCCTGGCGCTGCGCTTGCCGATGCGTGTCTGGAGCATGAAGAGCTCGCCGTGCTCGATGGTGAACTCAACGTCGCACATGTCACGTTCGTGCGACTCGAGGATGTCCATCGTCTCGCGCAGCTGCTCGTAGGCCTCGGGGAAGCGCTCGGCGAGATCGTCGAGGGTCTGGGTCTGGCGGATGCCGGCGACGACGTCCTCGCCCTGCGCGCCCTCGAGCCAGTCACCATAGGGGACGTTCTCGCCGGTGGCGGGGTCGCGGGTGAAGGCCACACCGGTGCCGCTCTCGGTGCCGACGTTGCCGAAGACCATGCGCTGGATGTTCACCGCGGTGCCGAGGTCGTCGGGAATGCCCTCCATGCGGCGGTAGTCGCGCGCACGACGGCCGTTCCAGGAACGGAACACCGCGGCGATCGAGCCCTCGAGCTGGTCGGCGGGGTCCTGCGGGAAGGGCGTGCCGGTGTCCTCCTCGATGATCGCGAGGAAGTCGGTGACCGCCTGCTTGAAGTCCTCGGCGGTGAGGTCGCCCTCGTCCTTGCCTCCGGAGGCCTCGACGATCTCCTCGAGGCGGTGGTCGAAGCGCTCGCCGTCGACGCCCATGACGATCTTGCCGTAGAGCTGGAGCAGGCGGCGGTAGGCGTCCCAGGCGAAGCGCTCGTCACCGGAGACCTTCGCGAGCCCAGGGATCGCCCCGTCGTGGAGGCCGAGGTTGAGGACAGTGTCCATCATGCCGGGCATCGAGAACGGCGCGCCGGAGCGTACCGACAGCAGCAGGGGATCGTTGACGTCACCAAGGCTCTTGCCGGCAGTCTCCTCGAGCTTGGCGAGATGCTCGCGCACCTCGTCCATGAGACCGTCGGGCAGGTCCTCCTGCTCAAGGTAGACGCGGCAGGCGTCGGTCGTGACGATGAAGCCCTCGGGCACGGGCAGCCCGATACGCGTCATCTCCGCGAGGTTCGCTCCCTTGCCGCCGAGCAGGGCGCGCTGATCACGATTGCCCTCGGCGAACGGGACGATGTAGCGGCTCGTGGACATAGGTGTTCCTCTCCTGGGTCGGCACACAGCAAGACGTTCAGGCCAGCGGCGGGCTCGCCGGCAAGGTGTCGTCGACGAGCCATCCTACGGAACTCTGGAGGTCCATGACACCATCGACCTCCCGGACGGCCCGCTCCACGACGCTGAGGCGGCTCCGCGACGTGACCGAGCCGCTGAGCGTGACGACGCCCCAGTCGACTTCGACGGCGATGTCGTGCTCGTCGAGCCGCACGAGGACGGCTCTGACGGCGTCGGCGATGGAGGCGTCGGTCCGCACGAGGGCCCGCAGCACATCGTGCCGGCTGACGATACCAACCACGCGCGTGTCGTCGACGACGACGAGGCGCGCCACGCGCGCGTCGAGCATCTCACGGGCGGCCTTGCGCAGCGCGGCGTCAGGCACGGTGACTCGTGCAGGGCGGCTGCACGCCTCGCCGACGGTGCGCGCAGCGGCGCGCAACTCGTGCACCGCAGCCTCGCGCCCACCGCGAGCCGGGGCGGCCTCCTTGTCGAGGAGGTCGGCTTCGCTCAGCACGCCGATGAGCGAGCCGTCGTCGGCGAGGACCGGCGCGCCACCGATGCGGTGATGGAACAGCAGCAGCGCGGCGGTGCGCAGCGGCAGCTCCTCGTCGAGCACGACGGGATCGGGGGTCATGACGTCGGCCACGGTCAGGCGCGGGTAGCGGTCCGCGGTCGGCGGCCTGGAGGGGTCGCGTCCCAGGCCCGTCGCGATGCGTTCGACGAGCTCTTCGGCGGAAGCCTCGGCGACGCGCCGCAGCGCGCCGGCGTCGGCGAGGGCGCCGAGGGGGCCGAAGGGCACCTCGTAGCTGCCGGTGAGGGTGAGCTGTGCGCGAGCCGCGCTCATCGGCTCGAGCTCGATCGTGCCGTCGAAGCGCGGGAACACCCGTCGGCCCGACTCGGCCTCCCAGGCCAGGGGGATGCGCAGCCGAGAGCCGCGGCGACCCGCGACCCCGACCCGGACGCGCACGAGCTTCTCGGTGTCGATGCCGGCGATCTCACCGCGCAGCCTCGTACGGAAGGAGCCGTCGACCTCTGGGGTGTCGTCCGGCTCGCTGAGCATGTCGCGCAGGCCCTCACGCAGGCGCTCGTCGAGCACGGTGACGTCGCCGGCGACCTGCCGGTAGGCGTACAGCCACCGCTCCACGGTTGCGCTCCCTCCTGCCGTGCCCCCTCCCGCGCAGCGCCGCCCGCCGTCGGACGAGTCGCCGCTGGCCCCTGCAACCTTGCCCGCAGGCCGCCGGGGATGAAGGGCCGTGCGGCGGTGTGGCGCGGCCCGCCTGGTCCTTTGCGCCGGGGGTCGTTCGTCCTGCTTCCCTCCCCGCGGGATCGGGGATGATGCGACCGGGTGAAGCGCACCCGCAGCGTCCCGCACAGGATCGGCAGGAGGAGGCGCGATGTTGGTCCGCAACTGGATGAGCCCCGACCCGGTGACGGTGACGCCGCAGACCGAGCTCGGCGAGGCCCGGCGGCTCATGCGCTACTACGGCGTGCGCCACCTCCCTGTCGTCGACGACGAGGGCCATGTCGTCGGGATGGTCTCCGACCGCGACGTGAGGATCGACGATGGGGAGGTCCACCGTCTCGCCGCGATGGGGCGCGTCGGCGAGGCCACCGGTGAGGGCCAGATCGTCGAGGCGGTCATGAGCTCGCCGGTGCATACCGTCGGCGCCGACGAGCCCGTCGAGGCCGCAGCCCGCCAAATGCTGTCGCGACGCGTGAGCGCCCTGCCGGTCGTCGACGAGGAGCGCGTCATGCTCGGGGTCATCACGACGACCGATTGCCTCCTCGCGTCGCTGTCCCCCGAGGCGGCCGAGTCACCCCCGTAGCCACTCAGCCGTCGTTGTCGTGGCGGTTGCGGCGCTCGGCGAGGTAGGCGGCGGCCTCCGCGCGGCGCGAGACCTGGAGCTTGGTGAGGATCGTCGAGACGTAGTTCTTCACGGTCTTCTCCGCGAGATGGATGCGCTCGCCGATCTCGCGGTTGGTCCGCCCCTCGGCGATCATCTCGAGGATGCGGGCCTCGGTGGGCGTCAGGCGGGCCAGACGCGGGTCCTCGTCCCCCTTGGGGTTGCGCACGCGCTCGAGCACCCGGGCGGTCACCGCGGGGTCGAGCAACGACTCGCCGTTGCCGACCCGCCGGACCCCGTCGACGAGCTCGGAGCCGCGGATCTGCTTGAGCACGTAGCCGGCGGCGCCGGCCATGATCGAGTCGAACAGCGCCTGGTCGTCGGAGAACGACGTGAGCATGAGCACGGCCATGTCGGGGTGCTCGGCGCGGATGTCACGGCAGGCGAGCACCCCGGAACGGTCGGGGAGGCGTACGTCGAGCACGACGACGTCGGGCTTGTAGGACCGCGCACGCAGGACGGCCTCACCGGCCGTGCCGGCCTCGGCGACGACCTCGAGGTCCTCCTGGGCGTCGAGCATCGACCGCAGGCCCTGACGGACCACCTCGTGGTCGTCGACGAGCATCACCTTGATCACACCTGCTCCTCTTCGTCCTCAGACCCGGCGCGATGGCGCGGTATCGCCAGGCGGACCTCGGTGCCCTCGCCCGGCGCGCTGCGCAGGTCGAGGTCGGCACCGAGGGCGCGGGCCCGCTCGCGGATGTTCTCGAGCCCACGTCCTGCCTGCAGGGTATCCCCTGACAGGCCCACACCGTCGTCGGCCACGCAGAGCTCGACGCCCTCGGCGAGGCCGACGTGGATCGTCACCTCCGAGGCGCGGGCGTGCTTGGCGACGTTCGACAGCGACTCGCGCACGATCGCAAGGAGGTCGGGCACGAGCTGTGCGGGCAACCGGGCGTCGACGTCGGTGGGGATCTCGAGTC
Source organism: Nitriliruptorales bacterium (assembly GCA_007133145.1). GTDB lineage: Bacteria > Actinomycetota > Nitriliruptoria > Euzebyales > Egibacteraceae > T1Sed10-49. The sequence goes on along the minus strand of SLNF01000317.1, from coordinate 8,863 downwards.
GCGGGCGGACGAGCGCGTTGACCTCGTACTCGCGCGCGAGCTCGGTGAGGCCGCGCGCGAAGCCCATCGACGCCGCATGCTCGGGCCGCAGCTGGAAGATGAAGTTGCGCAGCTCGCGGATCGCCCCGTCGATCGCCTCGACCGCCTCGTCGATGCGCGCGTCGGCCCGCGCCGGGTCGACGGTGATGAGCTCACGGGCTGCGTCGAGGCCCATGCCGAGGCTGAAGAGCGTCTGGATCACGCCGTCGTGGAGCTCCCGGGAGATGCGGTCGCGCTCGTCTTGAACGGCGAGTTCGCGCAGCCGCTGCGACAGCACCGCGTTCTCCACGGCGGCACCGGCCTGGGCGGCGAGCACGAGCACCGTGCGCTCGTCATCGACGTCGAAGCCACCGGCCTTGTCGGTGAGGTAGAGGTTGCCGTAGACCGTGCCGCCGGAGCGGATCGGCGCCCCGAGGAAGCTGGCCATCGGTGGGTGCTCCGGGGGGAAGCCCGCCGCCGCGGGATGGGCGCTGACGTCGTCGAGCCGCAAGGGCCGCGGGTCGTGGATGAGCTCACCAAGCACGCCCTTGCCGGTCGGTGGTGGCCCGATCCGCGCGACGTGCTCCTCGGGCAGCCCCTCGGTGAGGAAGCGCTCGATGAGCCCGTCCTCGCCGAGCACCCCGAGGGCGGCGTAGCGCGCGCCGGTCAGCCCCCGAGCATGCGACAGCACCGTCTCGAGCACGCTCTCGACGCTGAGCTCGCCCGCGAGCGCCGCGGCGGCGTCGGCGAGGGCGTCGAGACGCTCGGGTGCCGTCTCCGTTCGCTCGTTCATGAGGGCAAGAGCCTAACGGCCCAACCTGCCAGGGGCGAACGGCGAACGCGCGGGTCCTCAGTCCCTCGCCGGACCGAGTCGGGCGGCGACGTCGAGCACGAAGCGGCGCACCGTGGCCTCGGCGACGCGGTGGCCCAGGAGCCGGTCGGTCGCGTCGCCAACCGCCGAGAGCGGGGGACGGTAGGACCCCATGAGCGTGAGCTGGCAGCCCTCACCCTGCAACGGCACGAGCTCGAGGTCGGCGGAGAGCACCGGGAAGAGGTCCTCGGCGGTCGCGGCCTCCCAGCGCAGTGGCCGCAGCAGGCCGATCGTGGCGTCGGGGGCCGCGGCCCCGGCGTCCCCGACGACCGGACGGTCGGGCACCGGCCCGACCCGCACGATCGCTCGCCGCGTCGCGAGCGCGCCCGGGAGCGCGCCGTTGGCGCGCAAGTCGACCTCCCAGCCGCCGTCGGCCGGGCTCGCCGGCTGCGGCAGCCATGTCGACGGATCCGACGCCAGCGTCGCGGCGGCGTCGGGATAGGCGACGTCGACGAGCTCGTAGTAGTGCACGTGGCGTGGCACGGCCTCAGCCCTCGCTCATCGCGAGGCCGCCCGACCCGGCGGAGCCAGGCGGGTAGGGATCGGCGTCGTGTCGCACATGCGGACGGCGTCCTTCGCGCAGGGAGCGCCTTCGTGGCGGGGCCGCCGAGCCTTGCCTCGCGCACCGGAGGCGGGGAGGGCCGATGGTCCCGGCCGAGGCGACCCAGGGGTCACTCGCGGCCCGCGTCGCGATGTGGCTCACGACCACCGGAAGAGGCGCGAGGCGACGGCGAGCGCCCCGGCGGCCCACAGGACCAGCACCGCAAGCGCCGTGGCCACCCCGGGCAGCGCGCCGCCGTCGTCCACCGCGCCGGCGTCGAGGGCGCCGACGAGCACTGCGACGGTCCAGGCCGTCGGGGTGAGCCCGCCGATCGCCGCGAGCGCGCCAGGGAGGACCGCGAGCGGCACGGCGACACCGCCGAGGAAGAGCAGGAGCACGAAGAGCGCGTTGAGGGCAGCGAGCGCCCGGAGGGCGGGCAGGCGCCCGGCGAGCGCGAGACCGATCCCGGCGAAGGCCGCGCTGGCGAGCACGAGCCCGGCGACGGCGGCCGCGAGGCCCGCAGCGGTGGGGGAGGGGCGCCATCCGAGCGCCACGGCGACACCACCGATGACGAGGACCTGCACGGCCTGGACGGCGAGCACCGCGGTCGCCTTCGCCGCGACGAGCTCGCCGCGCCGCAGCGGCGTGACCCCGTAGCGCCGCAGCACGCTGTACTCACGCTCGAACGCCGTCGAGATGCCGAGCGCGACCATGCCCGAGCCCATGAGCGCGACGGTCAGCGCCCCTGGAGCGAGCGCGTCGAGGGGTGCGCTCGAGCCGTCCGGCAGCACCGGGACGACGTGGAGGAACAGGAGCATGCCGACGGGGATGCCGAGGCTGATGAGGAGGTTCTCCCCGTTGCGGGCCAACAGCGTCAGCTCGAGCCGCACCTGGGCCCGAAGGCGGCGAACGCTCACCGCTCGGCGTCCTCGTCATGGGCGCTGGCGGGCTCGTCGTTGTCGGTGAGCCGCAGGTAGACGTCCTCGAGTCGCTGGCGTGCGACGGTCACCCCCGAGAGCGCGACGCCCTGACTCGCGAACCAGACCGCCACCGCCGAGAGCCGCTCGGCGGGGAGGTCGACGTGCCAGCGCTGCCCTTCGAGGTGGGTGACCTCGCAGGAGAGCGCGGCCGCGAGCCGCTCCGGCTCGAACGGCCCGGGTGTCTCGACGTGCAGGCCACGATCCGGTGCGGTGAGCACATCCGGGGCGTCGAGGGCGACGAGCCCACCACGGTCGATGACGGCGACGCGGTCGGCGAGTTGCTCGGCCTCCTCCATGAGGTGGGTTGTGAGCAGCACCGCGACGCCGTCCTCGCGGAGCGCGTCGAGGCGCTGCCACGTCGCGCGCCGCGTCGCGGGATCCATGCCGACGGTGGGCTCGTCGAGCAGCGCGACGCGCGGTCGCCCCACGAGCGCGAGCGCCAGCGACACGCGTTGGGCCTCACCACCCGAGAGCGTACGCACGCGCCGCCGGGCGACCCCGTCGAGCCCGAGCTCGGCGATGATGGCCACAGGGTCGAGCGGGTCGTCGTAGTAGGCCGCGAAGGTGCCGATGAGCTCCGCTGGGGTCGCGCTGCGGTGCACCCCGCCGTCCTGGAGCATGACCCCGAGGCGACCGGCCACGCGCTCACGCTCGGCCCGCGGATCGACGCCGAGCACCTCGACGTGGCCAGCGTCGGGGTGGCGTAGGCCCGCGATGCACTCGGCAGTGCTCGTCTTGCCCGCGCCATTGGGGCCGAGCAGCGCGAGGATCTCGCCGGGCTCGACGGTGAACGACAGGCCGTCGACGGCGCGGTGCTCGCCATAGGTCTTGACGAGGTCGGTGACCGTGATCGCGGGGGACATCACCGGCAAGGATAGGAGGCCGCCGTCAACGCGGCCCCCGTTCCAGTGGCGCTGGGGCAGGCCGGTGCCCTGGGGCAGGCCGGTGCCCTGGGGCAGGGTGCGCCATTGCCGGTCGTGACGTGCGAGGGTGACCTGGCCGCTCTCGGGGTGCAGCCACAGCTGCCAGCCGTGCCAGCGGCGGGGTCAGCGCGAGCGCTCGGGCGCCGTCGGTCAGCAGCACCCGCACCGCCGGCGGCCGCACCCGCCGAACCCACCCCAGCATCGGACTCATGGCTGCCAGGGGCATCGCCCGCCGCACCGCCGGCGCCATCCCCCGCGGCGTGGCCGCCGGTGTGGTCGGTGCCGGTGACGCGCCCGGGCGCGTCCTGCCCTGCGAGAGAACGTGCGTTCGAGATGCCCGCATGATGCCAGGCCCCTCCGACCTCAGTCGGCGGTCCTCCACAGGTTCTGATGCCTGATCGCCGGCACCGGTCACGCCCGAGGTGACGCCCTTCGCTAGGCTCTCGCTGCCCGCGTTCCCGCGCACCCGCGAGGCAGGAGGAGCGAGCCCATGACGACCGCGCTGGTCTTCGCCGGCCAGGGCAGCCAACGCGAGGGGATGGCCCTGGCATGGCAGGACCATCCATCCTTCGCGCGCTGGGAGGAGGCCGGTGACCTGCTCGGCTTCGACGTGCAACGGCTCGGGACGAGCGCCACCGCCGAGGAGCTCCGCGAACCCGCGGCCTGCCAGGTCGCGCTCTTCGTGCACGCGGTGGTGCTGCTCGAGGCCTGGCAGGCCGCAGGCGGCACGGCCCCGACCGCGACGGCGGGCCACTCCCTCGGGGAGTACGACGCCCTCGTCGCCGCAGGCGCGCTCGACTTCGCCTCCGCGCTCGCCCTCGTCGACGTCCGGGCGCGGGCAACCGAGCAAGCCGCCCACGCCCATCCTGGAGGGATGGTCGCCTGCCTCGGCTACGACCGGGAGGTCGTCGAGGCCGCGTGCGCCGAGACCGGCGCCCACGTGGCCAACGACAACGCCCCCGGCCAGGTCGTGTGCGCCGGCGCGCCAGCATCGCTCGAGGCGTTGCGCGCGGCCCTCGACCGGCAGGAGGGCCGCGGCAAGGTCGTAGCCCTCGAGGTCGGCGCCGCCTACCACAGTCCCCACATGGCCCCCGCAGTCGAGGAGCTCGGCCCGGCGCTCGACGCCACGGCGTTCGCCGACACGATGACACCGGTCGTCGCCAACGTCGACGCGGTCGCGCACACCGCCGCCGGGGACTGGCCGTCGCTCCTGCGTCGCCAGGTGGTCTCACCGGTGCGCTGGCGCGAGACCGTCGGCACCTTCGTCGCCGCCGGCATCACCGACGTCGTCGAGCTCGGCGCCTCACCCGTGGTCACCGGCCTCGTCAAGCGCACCGACCGTGGCCTGGGTCGCCGGGCGATCACCACGCCCGCCGAGCTCGAGGAGGCACTGGCATGAGCCGTGAACCGTCGACCTGGGCGCTGGTGACCGGTGCCTCGAAGGGCATCGGCGCCGCGGTCGCCGAGGCGCTCGCCGCCGCAGGCCGTGACGTACTCGTGCACTACGGGGGCGATGCCGAGGGTGCCGCCGCCGTCGTCGAACGGGTCGCCGCGCACGGCGTCGAGGCCCGGGCGGTGGGCTGCGACCTCGGCGGGGACCTCGCTCCGCTGCTCGCGGCGATGGAGGAGGTCGGCGGCGTCGACGTCCTCATCAACAACGCCGGCGTCACCGCCGACGGCCTCGCAATGGGCATGAGCGACGAGGACTTCGCGCGCACCTGGCAGGTCAACGTCGCGGCGGCGTTCGCGCTCACCCGGGCGGCGCTGCGGCCGATGCTGCGCGCACGTCACGGGCGCATCGTCAACACCACGAGCGTCGTGGGCCTGCACGGCAACGCCGGGCAGGCGAACTACGCCGCGAGCAAGTCCGCGCTCGTCGGCCTCACGAAGACCCTCGCCAAGGAGGTCGGCAAGCGCGGGATCACCGTCAACGCGGTCGCGCCGGGGTTCATCGCCACGGCGATGACCGCCGAGCTCGACGCCGAGGAGATCACCGAGCGCATCCCCACCGGGCGGCTCGGCAGCCCTGAGGAGGTCGCCGCCGTCGTGGCGTTCCTCGCGAGCGACGCCGCGAGCTACGTCAACGGGACCGTCGTGCAGGTCGACGGCGGCCTCTTCGCCTAGCGCCGCCATCCGCCAGCCCCGATGACCGGCGTGACGAGGACCTGCGCATGAGCAGCGAACCGCCAGGCATGCGCCTGGCGCACCGCCTCACCGCCCCCTTGCTCCTGCGACGCCTGCACGTCGAGATCGACGGGGCCGAGGCCGTGCCGTCGCACGGGGCGGCGGTGCTCGTCTCCAATCACGGCACGAACCTCGACAACTTCCTCCTCGCTGCAGCCTCCCCGCGGCCGGTGCACTTCCTCGGCAAGCGCGAGCTCGCCCGGGGGCCGTGGGGCAGGGCGATCACCTCCCTCGGGATGGTCCCCGTCGCCCGCGGCAGCGCCGACGCCGAGGCGCTCGACACCCTCGTCTGCCTCCTCGCGCGCGGGCGGATCGTCGCGCTCTTCCCCGAGGGCACCCGCTCGACGACCGGCGAGCTCGGCCGCTTCCGCTCAGGGATGGCCCGCATCGCCGCCCGTGCCGCCGCCCCGGTCGTGCCCGTGGGCCTGCGTGGCTGCGAGACGGTCTGGCCCCGCGAGGGTGGGCCCCGCTGGCGGCGACCCGCGCCCGGCCTCGTCGCGGTGCGCTTCGGCGCTCCGCACCCGCCACCACGCGACGACCCGCGGGACCGCAGGCGCTTCACCGCCGAGCTGCGCGCCGAGGTCGCCGCGCTCGCCGGGCAACCGCTCGCCGGCGGGCCCGGCGCGGGCGCCGGGGGTCAGCCCCGGTAGTCCTCCCCGGGCTCGTCGTCGCCGCGGAGCTCACGGGCGGCATCGGCGAAGTCCTCCTCGGGGCGGCCCGCGGCGACCCAGCCCTCGTAGAAGGCGAGGAAGTCGTCGAGGTCCCCCGCGCCGGCCAGCGGCACGTCGTTGATGTCGCCGAAGGCCATCGTGAGCAGCCGGCGTCGCTGGTAGGCGGCGTCGACGGGGTTGCTCACCCCGCGCCCGGCGAGCTCGAGGACCTCCTCCTGCTCGAAGGCGTCCTCCTCTGCCTCGACCGCCCAGTGGTGTTGGCACTCGCCGTAGGCACAGGCGAGCCACGTGTCGCTCTCGGCGTGCAGCAGGAACCAGGCGGCAGCGCGGACGACCTCGCTGGCGTGGCCAACCGCTGCGGCGACGTGGCGGTCGGGCAGCGGCTCGTCCTCGGCCTCGAGGGCGCTGGCCGGCCCGAGCCCGACGGTGGTGAGGACCTCGACGGCGAGCGCTTCGGCCTCCTCGAGGGCCTCGGCGGTGTAGTGGTCGGCCCTCAGCCGCGCGAGCACGTCGGCCCAGTCGGGGGCGGTGGGATCGGGTTCGACCGGGGGCTCGCCCTCGGGCAGGCCGACGGGGTCGCGCCAGCGGGTGATGTAGGCCCACCGCAGCAGCCCCCGGGCCTCGAGGAGCGGCCTCGCGAACGCCGGTTCGGGCTCGTCGGGCACGGCCGGCAGGACCCAGCCGGCGCCCGCCCAGCCCGCCGCCGTCGGTAGGTCGCGTGCGTAGGGGCGGTCCCGGCAGGTGCGCCAGGCGGCGTGTGCGGCAGCAGGGCCCCACCCGACGCGCACCATCGCGGTGCGCAGGTCCATCCAGTCCTCGCTGTCGAGCTCGGCGCCCCGCAGGTCGGTCCAGTCGCGGGCGCGCACGGTCTCGACCCAGGACAGCGCGAGCTCGGCGACGGCGTCCTCGTCGTCATCGGCGGGCAGGGGCCCCTCGCCGACGTCGACGGCGTAGCCGCGGAACGCCGGCAGCAGCCAACGGCCTTGCGGGGTCCGGAAGGCGCTCGCGCCGGCGACCGCTGCGGCGTCGCAGTCGGCTACGGCGACGCTCGGACCGTCGGGCAGGGGCGTGAGGGTCGTGTCGTCGTGCATGCTGGCTCCGTTTGGCGATCGCGGGGCGTCCTGCGGCACAGTGTGGACCCTCGAGACGCCGGCGGTGCCCCGTTGCCGCGGACAAGGAGTGTGCGATGGCAGACCTGGAGATCCCGACCGAGTTGCGTCCGGCCGACGGCCGCTTCGGCTGCGGCCCGTCGAAGGTACGTTCCGAGGCGGTGAATCAGCTCGCCGAGGTCGCCGACGGCCTCCTCGGCACGAGTCATCGCAAGGCCGGGGTCAAGGGGCAGGTCCGGCGGATCCGCGAGGGCCTCACGACGTTCTTCGCGCTGCCCGACGGCTATGAGGTCGTCCTCGGCGCGGGCGGTGCGACGCTGTTCTGGGACGCTGCGGCCTTCGGGCTCGTACGCGAACGCAGCGCCCACGCGGTCCTCGGCGAGTTCAGCCAGAAGTTCTCGAAGGTCTGCGCAGGCGCCCCGCACCTCGCCGACCCCATCATCGTCGAGGCCCCGTACGGCTCGGCGCCCGAGCTCGAGGCCGTCGACGGCGTCGACCTCTACGCGCTCACCCACTGCGAGACCTCCACGGGCGTGGCGATGCCGCTGCGCCGGCCCGAGGGCGCCGAGGGGCTCGTCGCCGTCGACGCGACGAGCGCCGCCGGTGGGCTGGCCTTCGACATCGAGGAGGTCGACGCCTACTACTTCAGCCCCCAGAAGTGCTTCGCGAGCGAGGGCGGGCTCTTCGTCGCGCTGCTCTCACCCGCGGCACTCGCTCGCGTCGAGGAACTCGCCGCGAGCGAGCGATGGATCCCGCCGATGCTCGATCTCGCCACCGCCGTCGACAACTCCCGCAAGGACCAGACCTACAACACCCCGAGCGTGTCGACGCTGTTCCTCATGGGCGAGCAGATCGACTGGATGAACGAGAGTGGGGGACTGGCCTGGGCCGCCCGGCAGTGCAAGGCCAAGGCCGACCACCTCTACGCCTGGGCCGAGAGCCGCGAGTGGGCGAGCCCGTTCGTCGGCGACCCGGCGCTGCGCTCCAACGTCGTGTGCACCATCGACCTCGACGAGCGCGTCGACGCCGGCGAGGTCAGTGCGACGCTGCGCGCCAACGGCATCCTCGACACCGAGGCCTACCGCAAGCTCGGCCGCAACCAACTGCGCGTCGCGGTCTTCCCCGCCGTCGACCTCGCCGACGTGGAGACGCTGACCGCCGCCGTCGACTACGTCGTCGACGCGCTGAGCTGAGCGGCGCACCAACCAGGCTCGACGCCGCCGCGGCCTCCCGTCTCGTGGGGGCCACGGTGCGCCGCCTCACCCCGTTGTCGGGGGGCCTGCGCAACACCACCTACCGCCTCGAGACCGCCGACGGCGCCACCTCGGTCCTGCAGGTCCTCGAGGAGGTGACGCTCGCGGCTGGACGCGTCGAGCTCGCCCGCCGTCTGCCGGGCGTCCTCGGCGACGTCGGCGTGCCCAGCCCCCGACTGCTCGACGCCGACCCCGACGGGCGACCGCCATGGCTTTTGCGGCAGTGGGTGCCAGGCCGTCCCGGCAGCGCGGTGCGGACCGCCGCCGAGGGCGCGCGCCTCGCCGCCGGCACCGGGCGCTGGCTCGTCGCGCT